>URWP01000125.1 GCA_900551645.1 uncultured Bacteroides sp. | reverse complement strand
CCGAACAACACAAGCCGCTTCTTCTGCTGGACCGCCCCAACCCGTGCGATTATGTTGACGGACCGGTATTGAAGAGTGCCTATAAAAGTTTCGTGGGCATGTTCCCCATCCCGGTGCTACACGGATGCACCATCGGCGAGCTGGCCCAAATGATGAACGGCGAAGGCTGGCTGGGAAACGGACTCCGGTGCGAGCTGACCGTTATTCCGGTGAGCGGATGGCGACACGGACAACCGTATTCCCTTCCGGTGAGACCCTCGCCCAACCTGCCGAACGACCAGTCGATCCGTCTCTACCCTTCACTCTGTTTCTTCGAAGGGACCAAAATCCGTTCCAGATTGTGGGAAGCCCCATAACCCGGGATTTCCCCTACTCATTTGTACCGAAACCGATGGCCGGATCGGACAAGAATCCGCTCCAGAACGGAAAAACCTGTTACGGACTTGACCTGCGCCAGGTGACGCCCCCCGCCGGATTCTCGCTGGGCTACGTCCTCCAATTCTATCAGGCCTACCGGAAGGCCGGACAAGGCGACAAGTTTTTCAGCCGCCCCCGTTTCTTCGACCTGCTGATGGGAACCAATCAGGTACGGCTGGATATTCTTCAGGGCAAGGACGAGTCCGGAATCCGTTCCGCCTGGCAAACGGAACTGGAAAAATACCGGAACATGCGGAAAAAATACCTGCTCTATCCGGACCGGAACAAAGAATAATCCGCTTGAAACCAATGTCCCATATCCGCATATAATCGTAGAAAACCCTTGAACAAAAAGGTGGAAAATACTCACCCAGAGCACTTCCCACCAACATAAACAAATCCAAACTTTCCTAGTTACCTCCATAACCAGGATTTTGCTCCAAAAGATTGTTTGCCCCGATAATGCTATAATGAATAGGGAACCGATTCAGATACTGATTATTTGTCGCTTTGTGGTCCCACCAATCTTCGGTTACATAGGCACCCCAGCGAACCAGGTCTGTACGACGGCGTCCTTCTCCTAGGAATTCGAGTTTCCATTCCTTCAACATACGGTACTTATCAAGATTGGCGGCGGTTACAGGGTCCGGATCAACACAATCAACAAAGTTACGTTTACGTACGGCATTAATCAAATCGGCAGCCCCTTGTTTGTCACCAATACGCATCTTGCATTCAGCCAGAGTATAATAGATTTCGCTTAAGCGAATCACAGGAATATCGGGATTGTACATCTCCTTATACTCGTCGGCATTCGGTCTCGGACTCCGTTTCATCAGACGTACTCCAGAATCCTCTTCGCCCGTAGCGATGGTAGAAGGCAACTCATCCACACTCGTATATTCCTTTCCGACCTTGGTAAAACAAGCTATCTGGTCACGAATGACAAGCGGTTGACCGATATAGTCTCTCGCTCCAACGCAGACCCAGTCCGGATGATCAGGATTGACCAGCTTGCCTACGACAAACATACCACGGTACTTTCCACCTTCCTCATAAACATATTGCTGCTTACGGACATCCTTATCGTCGTAACCTTCATAGTTATTACTCAAGTTGAAGTGGTACAGGTTCCCTTTCGGGTCACGACTAGGAATCAAACAACTTCCATTGTCCGCATCGGAATCCTTCAGTCCACCCAGGAAGCCCTTGTAATTGTAAGGCATGGAAGGTTTCCAATAACATCCGTCGGTCTCCAGCTTGGCATTTTCACTGGGGAGTGTCCAGATGATTTCGGGACAGGTTTCATTCCGGAAACCGAAGATATCGGTCCAGTCGGTTGCCAGTGCATAATTCCCGTACTTTCCATCGATGATATCCTGGCAAATCCGGGCAGCCTCCTCATACATCGGTTTTCCGATATAAGCTTCCGCATTGAAATAAAGCTTGGCCTTCAAAGCGGCGGCTACGGCCTGATGGACCGTGTTGGTCTCCATGGCCCCCAGTTCCGTCTTCACAGGTAATCTCGGAAGCGACTCGGTCAACAGCGAATCAATGAAATGGAATGTCTCCACATCGGTAGACCGAGGCAAGACTTCACTTTGGGTGGTCGTATAGAGCGGAACTCCCCCAAAAAAATCCAACCCATCCAAGTAAAAGGAAGCGACCAGTGTATTCATTTGGCTCAACATGGACTCTTTGGTTCCAGGCTCAAATCCCAAGGATTCGAAATCAATCTTCTGCAAATCTTCCAGCGCATCCCAAGACAATGCGATTCCCATCGAGAAATTCGTCCATCCATTCGCAATGCTGGTCATATCTTCAGTATACTCATGGTGATGAAACTTTTGGTAGACCGCCCCATCGTACCAGTCGCTACCCCGAGTCGGGACACAGAACTCATCCGTACCGAGCTCCTGCAACTCCCATCGGGCCCTATCCTGGGCAATCCACCATCGCCAATGCGTAAAAGGTCTGTTAAACCGTTCCCAAACCGCATCCTGCGAAGAGTAGAACGTTTCGGGCACTACTTGAGAATAAAACGTCGGCTCCACATTACAGGAGGTTCCCATAGTCAAGAAGAACAGACTTCCTACAATTCCTGATTTTATAGTAAATACTTTCATAGCTATGTATCTTAACTTTGTTCAGTCAATATCATTTTAACAATCATACTCAGAAAGAGATTTGCAATCCCAATGTATATGTTCTCACCAACGGGTAAAGTCCGTCGAAACGTTCTGTACCCTTATCCCAGCCGGCAATATCGACCTCAGGGTTCACACCGCTATACTTGGTGAACATACCTACATTTCCTACCGTAGCATAGACACGGAGTTTGTCGAGCCATTTGGAATATTCTTTCAACGAGAGTGAATAGCCCAAAGAAATGGCATCAATCTTCAGGAAGGTACCATCTTCCAGGTAATAGTCGCAAATCTGTTTCTCACCCCGGATATGGTTGAATTTTCCATAGGCTTCCTTCAACACATTACACTCGTCAATTCCCTGGATACCGAAATACATGTTAATCATATTGTACACATCGAACTTAATCCAGCTACGCATATTGATACTCAAATCAAAATTCTTGTACATGAAAGAGTTATTCCATCCAAGCATAATCTTTGGCACGTAATTTCCGATGTATTGCTTGTCCGCTTCGGTTTTCTGGGCGGCAGGAATAACTTCCCCTTCCTTATTGTACAACAAGAAATTGCCTTCATCGTCAAATCCGGCGAACTTCCAGAGGTAGAAAGAACCAATGGTAGAACCTTCCTCCATTCTGGCAGCATCGCCCGGTGTACCCGGAGCCGGGAATGAGTTTCCATTATAGTAAGTATTGTTTCCCCATAGCGTAAGAATCTTACCTGTGTTATGAGCCAAATTCACTTTTGAAGTCCACACGAAGTCCTTATTCCGGATGATATCTCCACCCAATTCGAACTCCCAACCTTTACTTTCCATGGCTCCGATGTTCTGCCATTGTGTCCCCTGGGTAAACGGAGGTTGAGGTACCTTCACCTCGTATATCATGTTATCTATCTTACGGCGATAGTAATCGAACTTACCGTAAAGGCGGTTATCGAAAAAGGAGAAATCCAGTCCGATGTTCCATTCCTTTTTCTCTTCCCAGCTCAGATTTTCATTAATATTCTGCGTCTTACCATAAGAATATGCCCAAGTACCATTAGGTAGCATCCAATAGGCATCCGAACCCAATACATTGGCCATGAAGGAGGAGCTGAAATCATTGTTACCTGTCACACCATAACCGAAGCGGAGTTTCAAATCATCCACCCAATTGACTTTTTCCATAAACTTTTCGTTGGAAATACGCCATCCTCCGGACAACGCCCAGAAATTTCCCCAACGATTCTGGGCCGAGAATTTTGACGAACCTTCATGACGGATAGTCGCCGTCACCATATATTTGTCGTTATAAGAATAATTCGCACGGGCATATAACGCAAACAAACGTTCCGTTATGTTCTTTCCGGACCCCATTCCGGCCTTACCGTCACTCAGATAAGAACCTTTTCCAATATCCCAGAAACGGATTCCTTCTACATCGAAATTGTAGTTTTCGGCATAAAAGTTTTCACCATTGTTTTCAAAGTAAGAATAACCTGCTACGGCATTCAGGCTATGCCCTCCTTCCAACTCCTTCACGTATGTGGCGTAACCTTCCGAAGTCAAGTTCTCGGTCTTACTGAACTCCAGTTTAGCCCATCCGGTACGGCTGTTGTTTACTTCATCCAGATGATACCGGGAACGGAACTGGTGAAGCTCCCACTGACGGCTCTCATAACCGATGGTCTGTATGTACGACAGGCCAGGTATGGCCTTGACATTCAATTTCAAGGAAACTTCCGGTTTGAACCACTTGTCAAGTCCTTCATAATCATACAAGGCCGAATTGGCCAACACGTTGTAATCCAAGGTTTCGCCCGTCCATACATTGTATCCGCTCTCGCTATCCGGATCGTAAGGAGAACGAGTCGGGTTGTTTCTCAAAGCCTGCTGGAAATTAGGCCAGTTGTTATTTCTCCATGCCTGACGGTAATCCACGTTCGGCCGGATTTCGAGCCATCCGTCAAACAATTTAAAATTCGCGTTGATTCGCCCTCCGTAATCCTGACGGGAATCATCAATGGCGATGCCTTCGTTCTTCTGATAAAAGAATGAAGTGAAGATCTGGGCATTTTCCGTTCCCAACTCCAGCGTCAGGTTGTGTTTCTGAGAGAAATTGTTGTCATTGATCAACTCTTCCCACCAATCCACATCATCTCCATAATCAATTCCAACGTTATGAGCCCTGTATTCATCGGCACTCAGCATTTCCGGTTTTCCGTAATCCTGCTTCTTGGAGAGTTCTGTACTATAAGTCAATTTGGCTTTCCCGTTCGTATTCGATCCACTCTTGGTCGTAATCAAGATAACTCCCGAAGCGGCCCGTGTACCGTAAATAGCTCCGGCAGAGGCATCCTTCAGAACATCAATCGATTTCACATCATCTAGATTGATGGAACGGATATCCCCCCCCGGAAAACCATCAATTACAATCAACGGCGAACGTCCGGCATTGATAGAAGTCATACCACGCAACTGAATAGTCGTTCCGGCATTTGCGCTACCATTGTTCTGTAACAACAACCCACTGATCTTACCCTGCAGGGAGGTCGTAATATCTGCTCCTCCAACCCCTTTCATCATATCATTTGCGGAAAGAGAAGTCACGGCACTGGTCACCTGTTTCTTCTCCATGGTTCCATATCCTACCACAACCACCTCATCCAAGGTTTCCGAATCTTCGGACAAAGTAACTCTGATGAGATTCTGGCCTTTTACCGGCACCTCTTTCGTCTTATAGCCGATAAATGATATTTCCAGAACAGCATTGGCCGGTACATCCTGCAAGACAACCCGTCCATCAATATCTGTGACATTCCCGTTTGTTGTTCCCTTTACCAATACATTGGCTCCAATCAGTTCTCCCGCATTGTCAGATACGACTACCGTCACCTTCTGATGCTGCTGGGCCATTGATTTTTCATTCAAATCACGATTAGAGGCCGATAAATTTTTAGCTTGCAAGTTAACCGTTGTAATCCCCAATAACCCCAAGACAAACAATACCGTCACTTGCCTGAACGAAGTACAACGCATGCCTAAATTATGTTTCTTTCCAGATATCATAATCAAAATATTGTAGAATAAACAAAAATTAAAGGATTGATTCTCCATAGCCGTTGTTAATATTCTGCCTTAATGAAAGGTGCATCCAGCAGATAATCGATGCTCTCTCTCACACTCTTCAGTACGTCATCCGTACTATATGATTCTATCTCGGCTACAATGTCCTTTACACCTGCCACATCTGCATTCCGGAAAATCGCGTCGTAACCAACCATACCGCTTTGTCCGATTTCCCGATGGTCTTTCAAGTGCAACATACTGAAACGGCCCGGATATCGGTGAAAATAATCGACCGGACTATTCTGTCCTCTTACGACCCAATATACGTCCATTTCGAAAAATACATATTCAGGGTCCGTATGTTGCAACAGATAATCCATCATCACCTCACGGTTTTCCACTTTCTGGAATTCATGGGCATGGTTATGATAACCGAATTGTAATCCGGCTGCCTTGCAACGTTTACCTATCTCGTTGAAATACTTGCAATAAAGTTCCAGGTCCTTCACCGTTTGGGGAACTTCCAGATAAGGAAATACGATGTATTTCATTCCAGCTTCCTTGTGGTCGGCTATACATTGATTCCACCAGGCCAATGCCTCAGACAAATCACCGGTCTGCAATTCATGGGCATTCAGCGCACGGCTACAATGCGAAGACAACACCTTCATACCAGCATTTTCCACATCGTGCTTGAAATCGGACGGTTTACGCCCATAGAATTTACCTTCGCCGTAATAAGCCGCTTCTACCGAAGTATACCCCATATCAGCCAGACTTTTCAATGTCTTGAGATACACATCAGAAGCTTTGCCGTCTTTGTTGACATCATTGATCAGACTCCGTACGGAATAAAGCTGGATTGTTATTTCTTTTTTGACCTCTTTTTCCGGATGAGCCATAACGAACTGGAATGGAATCAAGAACAGGATTCCAAGCATCCAAAAATAACATTGTCTTTTCATAGATAAGATTAGGAATTAAGCAGTTCCGGGCTCATAACAGCCTTAGCCCGGAACTTGCATCAACTTTTAATTTAATATATAATGAAAACTAGTCGAGTATCTTGATACGGATGTTTCTGAACCAGACATCATCACCATGGTCTTGAAGTCCGATAAATCCCTCATGATTTTCGCCACCACAATTATTCAGCAATTCAAAAGCCAACGGCCATTTATCTTCACTGAACTTACTTTCCTGCAACATCTTGGTCCATTGAGGAGTCCACAAGTGATATTCTACTACGTTTTCTCCGTTCTGTCCATGAACTACGGTACCTTTATAAACCATGATTTTAGCCTGGTTCCATTCGCCATAAGGCTTCTGGTTCTGAGGAACGGCCGGAATCATGTCATACAAAGAAGCAGACTGGCGATTGTTGTCCTTACCCAATTTCGCATCCGGATGGTTGGCATTATCCAATACCTGATATTCAGGAGCGGAAATATAAATCGGTTCAAGCACTTCGTTTCCATCCTTGTCTTTCGAAGTGACTTCCTGTGCCAGATACAAGATACCAGAGTTACCGCCTTTCGAAATCTTCCATTCCAGTTGCAATTCAAAGTTCTTGAACTTATGTCCGAAAATCAAATCACCATCGTTGTTCTGTGCCTCACCGCCACCGGAACCATTGAATTTGATGCAACCGTCTTCGATAACCCAACGTGAAGGAACTCTGTCCTTACCATAACCACGCCAACCGTTGAATGTTTTCCCGTCGAAGATTGTAATGTAACCATCCTTGTCAATCGGGAATGCCAGACTATCTGTTTCAGGCGTCTTCAACGATTTGGAATAAGACAACATAGTGGTAGTAGGAGCGGTAGCTATAGTTGTCGTTTCTTCCGCTACCTGATTATCGGCCTTTTTCTGGCCGCCACAAGCCGCCAATGTACAACTCAAAGCCAATACACCCAAGGTATAATTCATTTTTTTCATGTGAACAAATATTTAAAGTTATAGATAATCATTCTATTGATATTCTGGATAATCATCTAGGCATATCCGGCAATGCCCAGCCTGCACGATAATGATGCTTGATCAATTCAGCAGCAAATTCCTGCGCGTTGATAGGCTCTGTCCATGTCTTATTGAACGACGGGTGTCCGTTATGAATAGTAAAGCCATCCTTCACACATGTCTTCAACGTTTCATTTTCACCGATATTTGTAAAGCACATATTTTCGCCATCCCATTCCAATGTCTTGTTCAAACCTTGAAGACGGACTGCCAATACACCC
>URWP01000124.1 GCA_900551645.1 uncultured Bacteroides sp. | reverse complement strand
CTTTGCCAACAACACTGAATACTAACTGGGGACTGAACGGATATCACCGGAAATGCTGAACGGGTATCCGCCGGAATATGCACAGATTTACTTTGCTCAATCCTTCTTGCCCAATATTAAAATGTTGCGCACCTGCACCCATTGGAACTATTCTTTTGCGAGCAAACGGACTGCGTAACAAATAATTGAAGTATTGTGGGTCATATTCTCCTTTTTTCTTTCCACGAATAACAAAACCTCCAAAAACAGCAGTTTTATCATCCATATAAACATTTGCTCTACCAACATCTTCCAAAGTTTCTGAACTGCGTTGGAATAATATATCTCCTTTTTCAACAGAAAAGTCAGATAATTCTTTCTCCGTTACATCAACAGAAGCCTTAATGCAATCATATGTAATGACTGCATTATTAAGAATGTCCATAACAGAAATGAACTTTATGCCCTTGCCGAATTTGTCTAGTTTGGGGTTTAATCCATTCTTGAAATCAAGAAGTTCTGAAAGCCCAAGTTCTTCCCACTCCCCCTGAAACTCCGGAAATCTGAGATTTGGGACATTGGGGCTATTATGATTCTTATTTGTTGTCATTGTCATTTTTAATCCTTAATTTACGTTTGCCAATCATGGCTCAGTTACATGCCAGTTACATGGTAGTTATATGCTTTATACCCTATTATAAGGGGGATTGAGCCATTTTTGATAGTTATTTGAGCCTTTCAGTTACATGCCAGTTACATGATCTATGCCCAATATGGAATATAATTATGTCTGTTGCTTCCTTCGGAGTTTTCTTCTTTTATCCACTTGGCTTTTAAGGTATCTCTAATTATTCTTGAAGCCATAGGATAATTCTTATCCTCAATACCCAAACGAGCACGAAGGGACTGATTACTCATTTTCTCATTCGACACATATTTAAGACAAGCATGCTGGTAACAGGCACTTACTCTCTCGGATTTATCCAAGTCGGCAAATTTGCGATAGGAAAATACAGTCGCAGAGGTTCGTGTCTCTTGCAGTTGGAAGCGAACCGGAGGCAGCTGGTATAGTTCCACATAAAATATGGTCTTATCCATGCCGCTGCCTTTCTCTTCACAAATACCCATTCTGCGCATAATGTCAGCGAGTGAATCGTTCCTTGACTGATATTCGTCGATGAAACGCTCCACGCTGATAAGTGGCTGTCCTGGATTGGAGAATTCTATACGATCAGAATAGATTTCTATCATCGGAAAACCCTGTTCCGAAAAGTCTTGATGGATGATCATATTTGCGGTCAACTCACGAATGGCTATTTCCGGGTACATGCGAGCGTCCTTTCTTAGAGCCAAACCGATTTCTTCATTGGCAGGAAGCTGGCTATTTATCCATGCAACCATTTCTTCAAAGCCTATGGCATAGCCTTTATCGAAATTATGTTCACGAATAGTTTCAATCTTACTTTTACCTTTATAGACAATAACCCTCACCATCTTACGTTTCAAACCATCGAAATCAGAAAGATGCTTGGCAAACAGTATAGCCCCAAGTTCAGTGATGCCGTAACCAACCTCATCTGTCACGATTAGTTTTTCAGACAGGAAACGGTCCAAGATACCATTTGTGTCTTGTGGAAGCGGCAGGTGCATCATGTCGAAATAGGCTTCTGCACTAAGAAATGAGAAAACATCTTGTCCAGTCAACCCTTTTTTCAAGATAATTTTTTCCAAAGGTTTCTGACTGCCTTTCCAAATCTTCGCTTCTTTTGCAGGGAAATCCTTTAACTTACGTGTTATTGTGCCAACTCTTATATATGATTCATGCAAAAAACTAACCGGACGATTGGTGGTGGCTGGTATTTTGAAGATACAGATATGCCCTTTGTCCTCGTAATCGAAATCATCTATAATTTCGAAATCAATCCGGGGATTCAATCTCGTTGATAACCAAGATTCAAGTTCTTCATTGCCAACCATCTTCTGCTTTCCATATAAATCTGTACCTACCACATCATGATTTTCATCATTAACGCCAAACACTATATAACCAAAAGGCATACTGCATAAGTAGGCACTATTTGACAAGGCGGAGATTCTTTCACCAATCTCTTCCTTAGAATGAAAATTGTGCTTGAATTCCAGCCACTCTGTTTCTTTAGGCTTAGAAGTCAGAGCATCTACCAATTTCTTGAAATCTATGTATTCCATAAATACTTTATTCTTTTATCGGTTCAAGCAACATCACTAGTTCAGACTCGGCGATGTCACATTTTTCAAACAGAAAACGCAAGCAACGAAGTTTACTTCTGTTATCCATTGAAGTCCATAGATATTTTTGTGGAGCAATTAGCGTACAATATCTTGTATCTGCTTGCTTGGCAGACCAAAAGAATCCTTCGGCATCATAAAGTGTATCTACGATGTCTATATATCGATCCATTACCAGTTTAACAACTCGCAAAAGCATCCCTTTCCAAGTTATTTCCGTATATTCATTGCCAAACAACCGAAACCCTTTCAGATTTCTATTTGTTGGAATGAAGCTTTCCTTATCTAAAGAAACTTCGTCTACCGGTTGCGGCAGTGGCTTGAATGTCGTTTGTGGTAATGGGTAGAGCCGCAAAAATGTTTCCACTATTTCTTTGCATCGATTTTGCAGTTCGGTTTCTGTCCATTTTTCACACAAGGTAACACCTTTCGTCAAGCGATACTTGGAATTCTTATATCCTGGATAAACCTCCTTTCCTATAGTCTTGCCATCACGTTTTATCTCAAAAGCTTTGTTGCTTAACTCGCTGTTGATACCTGTCAGAGTCAGGTTGGCAAAGGTATGAAGATATTTTTCTTGTATCTCCTCAAAGTTATCTCCCAACATGGCTTTCCAGTCTCCATTGAGGGTTTGAGGCATAATATGTTCAATGGTGGCATCTTTCTTTTTCATGTCTGCTGCCACATCGTTGTATTCGCCATGTACCGAGTTCTCCAACCGTTCAAAGAGGAAAATCTGGAATGGTTTTAGCATATGATAGGCATCACGAGTCTTGATTGCTTCTACAAACTGTATGTCTCTTGGCAATTGGTAGTTGCCATCACGTCGCATGATATGATAAGCCAATATATCGGCATAAGAATTGTCAATTTCCACGTTGGCAGAACTATACATCTCTATGCTTTTGAGAACATCTTTGTGTAGTGCACAGAAAACCTGTGTAAGGGCATTTCCCGGCATGTTACACACAATACGCCTTGCCAAATAATTCTCAATCAAATCAATAACTTTGAATATTTCATCTTCAGGAAGACTATTTAGTGAAGCGTAATTCAAGAATTGAATGAAGAACACATTGGTCACATCTGTTTCTATATTGCAGATATGCCGCATCTTTTCCGAAAGTTTTGGTGTAGATAGTTTTGCTTCTGTCACTTGCTGGTAGTAGTGCGCATAATCAAGCATTTTAACCAATTCTTCTTTGCGATTATGCCCATCCATATATCTTTTCCACTCAAGGTAGATGTTTGACTGACGGACCGGACGCTGTAACTGTTGCTGAATAGTAAGATAGTCACGCAAAAACCTGGTCGGTTGGTTTTCTGTTGCTTGTTCTATTTTTTGCCAGTAGTTCTTGAAGCACAGCTGTTGATCCTCTGGTGTCAAGGACATTAAGAGGTAATTGCGTATTTTGTCAGCTTCAGTAAGAGCCAATCCGGTTGAGTTTAGACTCTCGAATATAAGCTGTGCATCATCCTCACAATCCAATTCTATGGATATTATTTGCAATCGTTCAATAGCGTCAAGCAGTTGGTCAAACGAAAGAGCCTGTGGCTTTTTTGTCAATAAATCATAGAAATGGCGGTAATTGCGAGTTACTTTGGATTCTTCGTCAAAGATCTCTTCATTATTGAAGATTTTATCGTATGCAATACGGTCATTTTCTATGGGAACCAACTTAATTTTGCGCTCAGAATTACAGAACTTTGCTTTTAGGAATACCTCGTATGCTTCTTCTATTTTTGATTCTTCGCTAATCTCTATAGTACCTGATTTCACCGCCTTTATTCCAGCCAATAAAAGAAGTGAAATAGTTGTCAAGCGCTGCTGACCATCAATCACCAATCTATTGTAACCACTATCAGCTGATGACGTTACAATAGATCCAAAGAAATGCGAATTTCTGTTGGAACGGCTTAGTTTTACCAAGTCGCTAAATAACTGGTCACAGTTGTCTATCAACCAATCGTAATTGCGTTGGTAGACAGGTATTACAAATTGAATTTTATGACCTTCTATAAATTCATGTAACGGTTTTGCGTAACCTTTCATTGTCAGTCTCTTTCTTGCTTATTCTACCAGTCCTAATTCTCTCAGATAGCCCTCAATCTCTTTGTCGAGGTCTGCACGTTTGGCTTCCAATTCCTTGATTTCCTTCATGACAGCGTGGATGTCAATCGGTTCTTCCTCCTCAAACGTATCTACGTATCGGGGAATATTGAGATTGTAGTCATTTTCTGCAACCTCTTCGAGAGAAGCCAAGTGGCTGTATTTCTCTATTTCCTTGCGTTCACGGTATGTGTCCACAATTTTCCGGATGTGCTGCTCTCTGAGCTTGTTCTGTGTCTTTACCTTTTCAAATTCCTTGCTGGCATCAATGAACAGAATGTTGTCATTTTCCTTGCGGCACTTCTTGAATACCAGGATGCAGGTAGGAATACTGGTGCCATAGAATATGTTGGCAGGCAGACCGATGATGGCATCCACATAGTTTTTCTTTTCAATGAGGAAGCGGCGGATTACTCCTTCAGCATTTCCACGGAAGAGCACTCCGTGAGGAGCCACACAAGCCATTGTTCCCCCTTCGTTCAGGTGGTAGATCATGTGGAGAATGAAAGCATAGTCGGCCGTTTTGCGTGGAGCAAGCCGTCCGGCTTTGCTGAAACGGTCGTCGTTGTTGAACTTGTTGGCAGCACTCCATTCTGCAGAGAAAGGAGGATTTGCCACTACAGCGTCAAACTGCGTGTCACCAAAAGCATCCGCTTCCAGCGTATCTCCGTTTTCGATACGGAAGTTGCTGAATTTGATACCGTGCAAAAGCATGTTCATACGAGCCAGGTTGTAGGTTGTGGGATTTTTCTCCTGACCGAAAATCTCATTGGCTTTGCCGATGCTTGCCGCACGAAGCAGCAATGAACCACTGCCACAAGTTGGGTCATACACATTACGCAGACGGGTATGGCCAATGGTGACAATCTCAGCCAAAATGCGGCTGACTTCCTGGGGTGTGTAGAACTCACCGGCTTTCTTTCCCGCACCGGCAGCAAACTGGCTAATCATATATTCATAAGCATCACCGAGAATATCAATCTCTTGCGACGCTTCCACGCCAAAATCGATGTCATCGAGGGCCAGAAGCACATTGCTGACCAGTGTATTCTTGTCGTCGGCTGTTTTACCCAGCTTCGGTGAAGCCAAGTCTATATCCGAGAAAAGTCCCCCAAAATCCTCCTCGCTGTCCTGTCCGAGCGTACTGTCTTCAATGCGCTTCAGGGAACGCTCCAGCATGGGAAGTATATTCTCCTTCTTCTTGATGCTTTCAATGACTGAAGAAAAGAGGAAGTCAGGCTCAATAAAATATCCGATATTCTCCAGACATTCCGTTTTCACACCTTCCTGCAGTTCTTCCACATCTTCATCTTTCTCCATTGCCCACAGTTCCTTGAAAGAAACTTCATCCTCTGCCAACGCATCATTGGCATGCTTTTCTATTTTCTCGGAAAGGTACTTATAGAAGATGAATCCCAAGGTGAAATACATAAAGTCACTGGCTGACATATTACCGCGCAGCTTATTGGCTACTTCCCAAAGCTGGTCACGGAGTTTCTGTTGCAATTCTTCGCTCATATTTTTTTCTAATTGATTACTACATTATTCCCAACTGAAGGTACGGATAATATTCCGCAACTTGTCGAGTATTCTTGTCAAGGTCTTACGTCTTTTGATTAACCCCAGATGTTTCTCTTTTAAAGCCTCCTGAATAATTTCAGGTTTTTCCTTTTGCAGATAGTCATATTCCGAAAGGTAGTGGTTGAGAACGGCTGAATCCAGTTCCTCTTCTTCAGCAAGCCGATTGATGGCATGCGTGCGCTCCGTGGTGATATAGTCGTTCAACCTTTCCTCCAGGTCACTCGTACCGTCTGCCTTTTTCTTACGCGCCATGAAGCTGTCCCGATCATCATCCACATTCTTCTGGATGAACCCGTCAATCAGCTTGGCTTTGCTGCGGAGTTCGGCATCTTTTATCATCGTATCAAGGATTTGCTGGCGGCGTTCCGAATAGTCCGTGCTATAGGGGTCCAGATCAGCAATGAGTTCCAGGATATAGGCTACATTGATGATGTCGCTGTGCAGAAGCTCCAGACAGAAGTCTATGTCTTCCAATCCGGTGTCCGGTGTTGCCAGAGGGTCATCTTCGCAAGCCATGCTTGGCTTTTCCTCGGGTATCTGATATTCCTTTGGCTTTTCCTGCTTTCCACTTGCAGCAAAGGTCTCGTAGATGTCGAGGTATTTGCTGCGGAAATCCATAAACTGCTGTTCGGTCATTCCAAGGTCGGGGGCATCTTCTTCAAATTCATCGTAAATCTGAATCTCAGCATGCTTCTTGATGATGTCACGGAAAGCAAGGATAAAGTCTTTCTTGTCCTTCTCGCTTTGCAGCAAATCAATGGTGCTTGGTTTGGGGTAAAGTCGTAGAAAATCGGCAGTCAGTTCCTGATACCGTTTCTTCACCTCCTCAAAGGGAGGGCGTACAATATCCTCCAGATTGTTGCTGTTGCTGAAAAGTCTGATGGAAGCATCCACGTTGCTCTTCAAATCCCGGAAACAAACCACTTTGCCGAACCGCTTTTTCTCATTCAGCACGCGGTTGGTCCGGCTGAAAGCCTGCAGCAGCCCATGGAACTCCATGTTCTTGTCCACATACAGCGTATTAAGTTTCTTGCTGTCAAATCCCGTGAGGAACATACCAACTACCAGACAAAGGTCAAGCGGCTTCATATCCGCTTTCTTTTTCTTCATGCGGAGGTTGATGTCGTCATAATAGGCACGGAAGTTTTCAGTAGTGAAACTGGTTCCATACATTTCGTTGTAGTCATTCATGATAGCCTGCAGTTCATCTGCTTCTCCGGTACTCTCGCTCACATAGCTTCCGGTGTTCATGCCGGTAAGTGCATCGTCCTGACTGCCGTTTGCGGCATAGGTAAAGACTGCTCCGATACGAATTTTAGGATTGAGACTTTTGAATATCTTATAGTAACGGATAAGCATGGGTACTGATTGCACAGCAAACAGCGCATCAAACTCTCCGTCAAATGTTGACTTATTGAAATTATTAAGGATAAATTTGGCGATTTCCGTCATGCGGTCGTTGTCGGCATTATCCACGTCCTCATTGCCGTGATAATACTCCACCAGGAAGCCAAGTACATTCTCATCGGCAATGGCATCCTTAATCAGATATTTATGCAGACAGTTGCCGAATATTTCCTTGGTGGTATGTCCATCCACGTTGTTCTCCACGAAGATAGGCGTACCTGTAAAGCCGAACAGCTGCGTGTTATCAAAGAACCTGACGATATTCTTGTGACAGTCACCGAAATGGCTTCGATGACATTCATCGAAGATCATGACGATGCGTGAATGGCGGATTTCCTCGATACGGCTGCTGTACCACTGCTTGCTGACAGCAGCATTCAGTTTCTGGATGGTGGTAATGATAATCTTGGAGTTGCTGTGCAAGCGTTTCACCAGTTCGTCCGTATTGTCCGTACTGTCCACCGCTCCCGGTTCGAATGCTTCATACTCCGCTTGCGTCTGTGTGTCAAGGTCATGGCGGTCAACCACAAACATCACCTTATCCAC
>URWP01000123.1 GCA_900551645.1 uncultured Bacteroides sp. | reverse complement strand
ACGGTGGGTGCCGGTGATTCGTTTACTGCAACTTTCGTTGCTGCCTTGCTGAAAGGCATGTCTATTACGGAGGCACATCGTCTGGCGGTAGATGTTTCGGCATTTGTCTGTACACAGAACGGGGCCATGCCGGTTATTCCGGATTATCTGAAAGAACGCATGAAATAGTTAGAGAGAGAGTTATTTTATCGGTGAGGGTCGGGGTTGTGTGGAAGCAATTCCGACCTTTCTTGTTTTTAGACTTTTCTGTTATGCGCTGTATGTTTCTGGTTTTACTATCCGGATATACGGGAGGAGCTGGCCATATCATTCAGAGTTGAAAGTGATATTTTTCATTCGTGCGGATATAATCTATAGATTCCGTCGGTGTTTATATAAACCACGACGGAGTTTATATAAATGCCGACGTAGTTTTTATAAACGCCGACGTGGTTTATAGAATTGATTGGGATGAATTCATGTTTTCTTCTGTTTCTTTCCGGTAAATGACTCTCTATTGAACTCAACTTTGACTTCGTCGATTTTCAATTCGCAAGCTCAAGTTGCAGTTGACGAGTAACAAGTTGACGAGTTGACAAGGTGTTTGTAGCGATTCATTTTAAGCGGTACTTCATCAAACAGGGCATTCCAACCTTGTAGCCTTGTCAACTGAAGCCTTGTCAACTAGTAAGTTGAGCACTTGCGAAACTTAAATAATCAGTATTTGAATCCTGTTTAATAAAGAATAGAGGTAATCTGTGCATATATATTAATTTGTTGATAATCAATCCCTGTAGGTTTATAGAGAAGTTGTAAAAATGTTACTTTCTCTAGTAAAAATGTTTCATGCAACAAGATTGCTCGATAAAGAAACATTTTTTACATATCTTTGAGTTGCCGGATGATACATTTGCAGTACCGTTTTGAACGGCGTATGGAGAAATGATTAATCAATGTTTAACTAAATCTTAATGCGATGGAAAGCAAAAAAAGAGCATTCTTTTTTACACTCCTGTTTGCAATGGTGTGTATGGTAATGCAAGCGCAGAGTTTGCAGGTAGAAGGAACTGTGATTTCCAAATCTGACGGAGAGCCTATTATCGGGGCAACAGTTCTTGAAAAAGGTACAACGAATGGTACAATTACCGATTTCGACGGAAAATTCGTTCTGTCAGTCAATCAAGGTTCAGAAATCGTTATTTCTTATGTGGGTTTTAAATCCCAGACCTTAAAGGCGCAAGGAGTTCTGAAGGTTTTGTTGGAAGAGGATTCTGAGGTACTTCAGGAAGTGGTAGTAACCGGTTATACCACTCAGCGTAAAGCCGATTTGACAGGTTCGGTAGCTGTCGTTTCCACAGAATCATTGAAAACAAATTCAGATCCGGATCCTATGCGAGCTTTACAGGGTAAAGTAGCAGGTATGACCATTACTGCAAATGGTTCTCCGAGTGGAACAGCTACAGTACGTATCCGTGGTATCGGTTCTTTCAATTCTTCTCAGGATCCGCTTTATGTAATCGATGGAGTGCCGACAAACATGGCTCTTAATTCTTTAAATACAAATGATATTGAGAGCATGCAAGTATTGAAGGATGCCGCTTCAGCATCTATCTATGGTTCTCGTGCTTCGAATGGTGTTGTTATCATTACTACGAAGAAAGGGAAAAAGGCTGATAAAGTAAAAGTAGATTTTTCTACAAACCTGACTGCTCAGTTCTATTCTTCTCAATCTTTGATGAAAGTATGTAATTCGTCTGAATATGCTACAGCGATGGCTCAGGCTGCTTTGAATGACGGATTGGATCCTGTAGCTTATGCCAACAATTATGGTTTAAATCTGAATGCTGCTTCTGGAACACCGATTACAGTATGGAATCCTAGCACAAACCAGTATGTAGATTATACAGTAAACGGTTTGTATGACGGATTTATCAACAGCAAGAAGACAATGCGTTATTCAGATACAGACTGGTTGGACGAAATCTCAAGAGTGGGATTCTCTCAGAATTATGACTTATCTTTGTCTCATGCAAATGACAAGCATTCTACGATGTTCTCTTTGGGTTATAAAAAGAATAACGGTATCTTGAAATATACAGATTTTCAGAATATCTCTGCCCGTATGAACTCAATGTACAATGTAAACAAATACATCACTATCGGTGAAAACTTCACATTGACTTATACAAGCCAGGCTGATTGCGCTCCGATGGAGAATGCTTTGAAGATGGCTCCGATTGTTCCGGTATACGAAGAAGACGGTACTACTTTCTCAGGTCCTGTTGGAGGTATGAGTGACCGTCAGAATCCGTTGCGTGAATTGTATCACAACAAAGACAATCATTTGAACTATTGGCGTTTGTTCGGTAACGGATATGTAGATATCAAACCTTTCAAAGGATTCGTATTCCGTTCCAATTTCGGTTTGGATGTTTATAACTCGTTCATCAACTCCATGAACCATACATACCATTCAGATATTGTGAACAATGACATCGCTAAGACTACATTGTCTCATAGAAATGAAGTAAACTGGACATGGTCAAACACTATCAATTATAATTTCAATATTGCTAGCAAGCACGACTTTAATGTTCTGTTGGGTGCTGAACTTTCCAAGCAAAGCTTAGTTGATTTTTCAGCCTATTCAGAAGGATATGCATTGGAAGATGTAGACTATATGTGGCCTAATGCCGCTACAGGTGTGATGAAAAATACGGGTGCTAAAGTTGGTTATAGATTAGCTTCTTTCTTTGGTAAAATTGATTACAACTACGATGATTTGATTCTGGCTTCATTTACTATTCGTCGTGATGGTTCTTCTCGTTTCGGTAAAGGTCACCGTTGGGGTACTTTCCCGGCAGCTACATTGGGTTTCCGTATTTCTAAATTGCTCGAAAAAGAATGGATGGATGACTGGAAGGTCAGATTGTCTTGGGGACAGACTGGTAACCAGGCTATTGATAATAATGCACAGTTCGGACTTTATGTTGTAGATTATGGATTGGACCGTGTGACTTCTACAGCATACGACTTGTTGTTGCAAGGCTCTGGAACTTTCCCTTCAGGATATCGTGCTACACAGCTTGCTAATCCTAATCTGAAATGGGAATCAGCTACTCAGTATAACATTGGTACAGACTTCAACTTGCTGAACAACAGTTTGTATGGTACAATCGATGCTTATGTGAAGGATGTAGATGATATGTTGATTAATCCGGCATACTTGGGCGCAATCGGTGAAGGTGGTGTCTCTTGGCAGAATGGTCCTTCTTTGCGCAACTGGGGTATGGAATTCAGCCTTGGATACCGTAAGGCATTTGCTTGTGGATTAGGATTGGATATTACAGCTAATGCAGACTTCTTCCGTAACAAGGTTACTTATTTGCCGTCAGCTACTACAGGTTCATACGCTCACACTTCTACAGAAAATCTCGTAGAATCTGGTATGCCTTATGGATCATCTGTTGGATATATCGTAGAAGGTCTTTTCCAGAACCAGGCTGAAGTTGATGCTTCCGGACAGGCTAATGCACGTGTCGGTGGATTGAAATATGCAGATTTGGATGGAAACGGAATCATTACTGCCGATGACCAGGATTGGATCTACAACCCGGTTCCTGCTTTCTCTTATGGCCTTAATGTTTCATTGACTTACAAGAGCTTCGATATGACTATGTTCTGGCAGGGAGTATACGACCAGGATGTATATAACAACCAGAAAGCTCAGACAGACTTCTGGAGTATTACCGATGCTGGTTCAAACAAAGGTAACCGTTTGCTGGGTGCATGGAATACCAATAATACAGAATCTACTATCCCGGCTTTGACGACTAATAATACAGCTGATGAAGGTAGAGCTTCAAGCTATTATGTAGAAAATGGTTCTTATCTGAAATTACGTAACCTGCAGTTTGGTTATACAGTACCTACTTCATTCTTGTCTAAATTCAAGATGTCAAGTGCCCGGGTTTATGTATCAGGACAGAATCTGCTGACAATAAAGAGTAAAGGATTGACTTGTCCGGACCCTGAAAACCCGAACTGGAACTATCCGATTGCTACTTCCGTTTCATTTGGTTTACAGATAGGTTTCTAATAAAAATAATAATTATGATGAAAAAATATATATTACTGGCTGCTTGTACATTAGGATTGTCATTGTCAAGCTGTGAAGATTTCTTGGATTACACACCGACTGCTGTGGTTGATGAAGATAAAGCTTTTTCTGAACCTGAAAAAATGGTTAATGCTGCGTATGCTATGTTGGGTGACTGCTGGTATACTTATCCGTTCAATCTGTTCCCTTACGGTGATGTAAGTTCAGATGACTGTTTGAAGGGTGGTTCTGGTACTACCGATACAGGTTACCATGCTTTCGATATTTGGACAACTCTTACTTCTACTACTCCAGGTGAGATGGACGAATTGTGGTATCGTCTGTATGTAGCTGTTTCACGTTGTAACCGTGCATTACTTTCATTGGAACGTAATGGCGATGCACTTGGTGCAGATGTAAAGGCACAGCGTGTTGCCGAAGTACGTTTCCTGCGTGCGCATTTCTATTTCAAACTTATGACAGTTTTCCGTCAGGTTCCATGGATTGACGAACGTGTGGTAGAAAACAATGAGTATGAGCAGGTCAGCAATACTGCCTTGACTTACGAACAGTTGTTCCAAAAAGTAATCGACGATTTCCAGGCTGCTTATGAAACATTGCCTGTTAAAGGTCCAGGCGAAGATGGTAGAGCTAACAAAATTGCTGCTGCCGCATATCTGGCAAAATGTTATCTGACATTGGCTTGGGGTGATGGATATGAAGCTACTACAGGCGAAGAACATATCAATACCGAGTATATGCAGAAAGTGGTAGATTATACTGAGGATGTTGTTGCTTCTGGTTATGGCTATTTGGAAGATTATGGAGATATCTTCCTGCCGGAATACAAGAACAGCAAGGAATCTGTTTTTGCAGTACAGTGTTCAGATTATCAGAGTGATAATACAACTTATGGACGTGCCAACTGGTCGAATACACTGAACGGATGCTGGCAGATGTGGTCTTGCGGTTGGGACTTCCATAAACCGTCACAGAATCTGGTCAATGCCTTCAAGACACGCGATGGTCTTCCTATGTTTGATGATTATAATAACGAAATTGATTATCCGATCAATGGAAACCCAGACAGCCAGAAGTGGGACCCACGTTTGTTCCACACTGTAGGTATGCCTACCTTCCCTTACAAATATGAAGCTCAGTATACAATGACTACAGCCAATTCACGTACTCCGAACACTTACGGATATTATACTTCTTTGAAGGAAGTTCCGCAGCGTTCAAAAGGTGAAACTTATAATGGCTCCTGGCAGGCTTTTGCAATGAATGACTATGTATTCCGTTATACAGATGTTATGTTGATGCGCGCAGAAGCTTTGATTGAACTGAACAGACTACCGGAAGCATTGGATATTATCAACGATATTCGTAATCGTGCTGCAATGTCTATTGACAAACATATCAGTTACGCTAAAGATCAGTGTGAAATCGCTCTTTATCCGTCAGGATATTTCACATCAAAGGAAGTTGCTCGTAAATGCCTGCGTTGGGAACGCCGATTGGAACTGGCTATGGAAAATGGACGTTTCTTTGATTTGCGTCGTTGGGGTATTGCTTCTGAGACATTGAATGCTTATTTCTTGAGTGAACAGAATGATGTGTATGAAGGTCAGCCTTATGGACAATATTATAAGGATGCTCATTTTACATCTGGTAAAAATGAATTTTTCCCGATTCCTTATAACCAGATGTTTTATATTCCAGGTCTTTATACACAAAATAAGGGATATGAATAATTTTCTAGTTTTGCCTGCCTTCCTGTCTGATGGGAAGGCATAGGCAAACTAATGAAAAACATTAAAAACTGGTTGCTATGAAAAAATATACTTATACAATAAAAACAGCATTTTTAGGGATGCTTTTGGGGATGACTGCTTCAGTACAGGCCGACTCTTTGTTTACAATTCGTCATATGGCGAACGAACAAAATCTTGTTTCCTTGAATGTCTCAGAACAATATCTGCTCCTTCCGATTCAAGAAAATGCTCCAGAAAGTAAAATAGGTATTATCAAAAATAATAAGCAGGAAGGAACTTATATGAATGTCCGCCTTGCTCGTGAAAGAGTGGATTATTATTTCCCACTGTCTTTATCAGCTTATAAGGGGCAGCATATTTCCATTGATATACAGGGCTTGCCGGAATCTTCACTTTGCTGGAAAGAACTTAAAATGTCTGATTCGTTCGACATGACAAACAAGGAGAAATTCCGTCCGGTTTATCATCATACACCTGCTTACGGCTGGATGAACGACCCGAACGGTATGTTCTACAAGGATGGCGTGTATCACTTGTATTTCCAGTATAATCCGTACGGTTCGATGTGGGGAAACATGCACTGGGGACACTCTACCAGTACAGACCTGACGCATTGGAACTATGAAGGAGTCGCTCTTGCACCGGATGCCTGGGGAGCTATTTTCAGCGGTTCGTGTGTGGTGGATAAGGAGAACACAGCCGGTTTCGGTAAGGATGCCGTTATCGCTTTCTATACTTCTGCCAAACCATCTCCGTGGGGAGACGTGCAGTCGCAGAGCATGGCCTATAGCCTGGACAACGGAAAGACCTTTACCAAATATGAGCATAATCCGATACTTACCTCTACGGAACGTGATTTCCGCGACCCGAAAGTGTTCTGGTATGCACCGGGCAAGCATTGGGTGATGATGCTGGCTGTAGGTCAGCACATGGAAATCTATTCTTCTGTCAATTTGAAGGAATGGAAGAAGGAGAGTGAATTCGGTGCCATGCAGGGAGCTCACGGTGGCGTATGGGAATGTCCTGATCTGGTAGAGGTGAAGGTAGAAGGTACCAGCCAGAAGAAATGGGTCCTGATCTGTAACCTGAATCCCGGTGGTCCTTTCGGTGGAAGCGCAGCGCAGTACTTTGTCGGTTCGTTCGATGGAAAGGAATTTGTAAATGAATCGCCGACTCAGACCAAATGGCTGGACTGGGGAAAGGATAATTATGCTACGGTAACCTGGAGCAATGCTCCCGAGGGGCGTTGTATCGCTTTAGGATGGATGAGTAACTGGCAGTATGCCAACAACATACCTACCCTACAATATCGGAGCGCGAATACGATAGCCCGTGATCTGACTCTTTATCGATCGGGAGAGGAACTGTACCTGAAGAGTACGCCATCGGCAGAAATCAAGAAAGCACGTACAGACAAGGTTAGTGTCCCTTCTTTCAGGGTTTCAGGTCCATACGAAGTGAAAAGCTTGCTTCCGTCCAACGAGGGAGCTTATGAAATAGAAATGACTCTGAATAATGCGGGTGCGTCTAAAATCACTTTCAGTCTGCTGAATGATAACGGGGAAAAGGTAACCATGTATTACGATGTGTTGCGTAAACAGTTTGCAATGGACCGTAGTGAAAGTGGAGAGGTAAGTTTCAGCAAGGATTTTCCGGCCTTGACCGTTGCTCCCGTTGCGGATACAAAAGGTGATATCCGGTTACGTCTGTTTGTTGACCGCTCCAGTGTGGAAGCCTTTGGAGAGGATGGCAAATTTGCCATGACCAATCTGGTTTTCCCGTCTGCTCCTTACAATCGGATGGTGTTTGATTCCGGTACAGGCAAGTTTACGGTGAAGTCACTGACCGTTTATAAACTGCAGTAATTCTTTATTGTATGCATCGTGATAGAATGCGAATCTGTAATCTTATGTGTATTATTGTTTTTTAAAACGAATTTAAATGTCAAACAATCAATTGAAATATGCGAAACTTTTCCCGGTAATGCTCTGTTTCTTTGCCATGGGATTTGTTGATCTGGTGGGAATTGCTTCGAACTATGTGAAGGCGGATTTGAACCTGAGTGATTCACAGGCAAATATTTTTCCGTCACTGGTATTTTTCTGGTT
>URWP01000122.1 GCA_900551645.1 uncultured Bacteroides sp. | reverse complement strand
GTTCTTTTCCGGTTTTTCTACCGGCAAGCCCAACATCACCTTGGTAGCCAGTTCGATAAAGTTCAGCTTCAGCACCTTGCTGACGAACGGGAACGAACGGCTGGCACGCAGGTTACATTCGATTACTTTGATATCGTTCTCACGTGCCAGGAACTGGATGTTGAACGGACCTGAAATGTTCAGCTCTTTTGCAATCTGACGGGAAATACGTTTGATACGGCGTACAGTCTCTACATACAGTTTCTGAGGCGGGAACTGGATAGTAGCATCACCTGAATGCACACCTGCAAATTCGATGTGTTCACTGATAGCATAGCAGATGATTTCACCGTTCTGAGCAACAGCATCCATTTCCACTTCCTTGGCGTGTTCGATGAACTGGCTTACCACCACCGGATGTTTCTTGGAAACATTGGCAGCCAGTTTCAGGAAGCGCTCCAATTCTTCCTGGTTGGAACATACGTTCATGGCAGCTCCTGAAAGTACATATGACGGACGTACCAGTACCGGGAATCCTACTTTCTCGATGAAGGCATTGATGTCTTCCATAGAAGTCAATGCACTCCATTCCGGCTGGTCCACACCGATACGGTCCAGCATAGCCGAGAACTTGTCACGGTCTTCGGCATTGTCAATGCTCTTGGCAGAAGTACCGAGAATGTTCACATGCTGTGCGTCCAGACGCATGGCCAGGTTATTCGGAATCTGTCCACCGGTAGAAACGATGACACCGTGCGGATTTTCCAGTTCCAGAATATCCATGACACGTTCGAAAGTCAACTCGTCGAAATACAGGCGGTCACACATATCGTAGTCGGTAGATACGGTTTCCGGATTATAATTAATCATTACCGAACGGTAACCTTCCTGACGGATAGTATTCAAGGCCTGAACACCACACCAGTCGAATTCTACCGATGAACCGATACGGTAAGCCCCCGAACCAAGTACGACGATAGATTTGTGGTCACCCAGATAATGTACATCGTTGTCTACGCCACTGTAAGTCAAATACAGGTAGTTGGTCTGTGCCGGATATTCGGCTGCCAAGGTATCAATCTGTTTCACTACCGGAACAATACCCTGCTGTTTACGATGATTACGGATAGCCAGACTACCGTCTTCCATATCTCCCTGATAACCGATGGCACGGGCTATCTGGAAGTCGGAGAACCCCTGACGTTTTGCCTTCATCAGCAGTTCATTCGGCAACTGTGAAAGTTGTGTATGGTTATTTCCCCATTGTTGGAGTTCCATCGAAGTCTGCATGATGTTCATCAGCTTGTCGAGGAACCATTTGTCAATCTTCGTCAGTTCATGAATCTGGTCTACTGTATAACCGGCACGCATTGCTTTCGAGATAACAAAGATACGCTTATCAGTCGGTTCACGTAACGCCTTGTCTACATCGGCAATCTGCAGTTCCTTGTTTTCCACGAAACCGTGCATCCCTTGACCAATCATACGCAAGCCTTTCTGGATAGCTTCTTCAAAAGTACGTCCGATGGCCATGACTTCACCTACTGATTTCATGGATGAGCCCAACTCACGGTCTACACCGTGGAACTTACCCAAATCCCAGCGAGGAATCTTACAAACCACATAGTCCAATGCAGGTTCAAAGAAAGCAGAAGTGGTCTTTGTAACCGAGTTCTTCAGGTCGAACAAGCCGTACCCCAAGCCCAACTTAGCGGCAACGAAAGCCAACGGATAACCGGTAGCCTTGGAAGCCAAGGCTGAAGAACGGCTCAAACGGGCATTCACCTCGATAACACGGTAATCTTCTGATTCTGGGTCGAAAGCATACTGTACGTTACATTCACCGATGATACCTACGTGACGGATAATACGGATAGCCAATTCACGCAATTTATGATATTCACTGTTAGTCAATGTCTGCGAAGGAGCGATAACGATAGACTCACCGGTATGGATACCCAACGGGTCGAAGTTTTCCATATTACATACAGTAATACAGTTATCAAAACGGTCACGAACAACCTCGTATTCCACTTCCTTCCAGCCTTTCAGACTCTTTTCCACCAATACCTGCGGAGAGAAAGAGAAAGCTTTCTCGGCCAGTACGTTCAGTTCTTCTTCATTGTCGCAGAAGCCAGACCCCAGTCCTCCCAATGCATAAGCAGCACGGATAATGACCGGATATCCCAATTCCTTGGCAGCACGACGGGCATCCTCAATGTTTTCTACCGCTTCACTCTTGATAGTCTTCACATTGATTTCATCCAGCTTCTTCACGAAAAGCTCACGGTCTTCCGTATCCATGATGGCCTGTACCGGTGTACCCAGTACACGTGTATCATACTTTTCGAAAATACCTGCCTTATACAGAGCGACACCGCAGTTCAATGCCGTCTGTCCACCGAAAGACAGAAGCACACCGTCCGGACGTTCCTTGGCAATCACCTTTTCTACGAAATACGGAGTCACCGGAAGGAAATAAATCTTGTCGGCAACCCCCTCAGAGGTCTGCACGGTAGCGATGTTCGGATTAATAAGGACAGTCTCGATACCTTCTTCCTTCAACGCCTTCAGAGCCTGTGAACCGGAATAGTCGAACTCACCGGCTTCACCGATTTTCAAAGCTCCGGAACCTAACAGCAATACTTTCTTTATGTTTTCTTTCATGTTTATTCTTTTTAATAGTTGACAAGGTGACAAGTTGACAAGTTTGCCATCCGGATGGAGAGCCTTGTTCCATTGTCAACTGAAACCTTGTTCCCTTGTATTATAATAACTTTACAAACTCATCGAACAGGAACTCTGTATCAGTCGGACCACTGGCAGCTTCCGGATGGAACTGTGCCGAGAACCAAGGATTCTTCTTGTGGCGGATACCTTCATTCGAACCGTCATTCATATTGATGAAAAGCGGTTCCCAATCGGCTCCCAATGTATTGTTGTCTACCGCATAACCATGGTTTTGCGAGGTAATGAAACATTTCTCCGTACCTACCATACGTACCGGCTGGTTGTGACTACGGTGTCCGTATTTCAATTTATAGATTTTAGCGCCACCGGCTTTAGAAAGCAACTGGTTCCCCATACAAATACCGAAAATAGGCAATTTCTCATTCTGCATAGCCTTACGGATATTCTGTACGGCAGCATCGCAGGTATCAGGATCTCCAGGGCCGTTTGAAATAAAAAGGCCATCGAATTCCAACGTGTTGAAGTCATAATTCCAAGGTACACGGATAACTTCTACATCACGTTTCAGCAGGCAACGGATGATGTTCGATTTCACACCACAGTCCACCAGCACTACTTTTTTCTTGCCTTCGCCTTCATTATAACGGATAACTTCCTTACAAGACACCTTGTCTACGTAATTCACACCGGCATAAGCAGCTTCCGGAATATTGTCCGGTTCATCATCGAAAACTATTTTTCCCATCATTACCCCGTGTTCACGCAGCACTTTGGTCAGTTCACGGGTATCGATACCTGTGATTCCCGGAATCTGTTCACGCTTCAGCCATTCAGCCAGGCTTTCCACTGCATTCCAATGGCTGTAGTTCTCGCTGTAATCGCTTACGATAATCGCTTCGGCATGGATTTTCTCACTTTCCATGAATGTAGGTATACCATTCGCTTCGATAGTAAATGGAGGCACACCATAGTTACCTACCAGCGGGTAAGTCAGCGTCATCAACTGACCGGCATACGAAGGGTCGGTCAGACTCTCTGGATAACCAGTCATCGCTGTGTTGAACACCACTTCACCGGCTACCGGGTTCTCATAGCCGAACGACTTGCCATGGAAGCGGCTCCCGTCGTCGAGGATCAATGTTACATTTCTCATTACCTTTATTTATATGTATTGTCGTTTCTATTAAAAATTGAAATTCTGTTCCACATAATCGATGAATGCCTGATTCACCAGTTTTACACCGCCCGGAGTAGGATAATCTCCGCTGAAATACCAGTCTCCCTCATGTGCCGGACATGCTTCGTGCAGACCTTCCAGAGTCTGGTAAACAATTTCTATCTTTGCCTGAGTTCCGGCCGGTGTCAGCAATTCCACCATTTTGGCGGAAACCTCTTCATCCGTAAACGGCGCATAGATTTCCTTCACATAGTTCACCATCTGTTCTTTCGGCAGTCCTGCCTGTTCCTTCGATTTCCGGTAGGCTTCGCGGATAACATCCACCATGCCCCGATCCACCAATAATGCAATGGCCGCCTTGAAAGCGATGAACTGCTCCATACTTGCCATATCGATACCGTAATAATCAGGATAACGCACTTGCGGAGAGGAAGACACGATGACAATCTTCTTCGGATGCAGACGGTCCAGAATACTGATAATACTCTGTTTCAGCGTCGTTCCACGCACAATACTGTCATCGATGATGACCAGATTATCCTCATACGGAATCAGGCTTCCGTAAGTTATATCATACACATGGGCAGCCAAGTCGTTACGGGTATTTCCTTCGGCGATGAAGGTACGGAGTTTGATGTCCTTAATGGCCACCTTCTCACTCCGGATACGTTGTGAAAGAATCTGTTCCAATTCGCTATGGCTCGGCTTGTGACCCAAAGCTTCGATACGCTTAATCTTCAGTTGGTTCAGGTAATTGTCAAAACCTTCCAGCATACCGTAAAAAGCCACCTCTGCCGTATTCGG
The DNA here is from genome assembly GCA_900551645.1 of uncultured Bacteroides sp. Taxonomy (GTDB): domain Bacteria; phylum Bacteroidota; class Bacteroidia; order Bacteroidales; family Bacteroidaceae; genus Phocaeicola. Next base: position 3,364 of record URWP01000122.1, on the reverse strand, counting down.
GATGAAAGAGAATACCGTATGTACCACATCGTTGTCGATAGCCTTCAGTATCGGATTGACCAGTTTTTCACCCAATAACTTGCGTTCACGATAAATATCAATATCACTGCCACGACTGAAATAGATACGTTCAAACGAACAGGCCTTCTTCTGTTTCGGCTCATTAATCTGCGCCAGACGCATCTCACCTTTCTTATTCACTAAAATGGCTTGTCCCGGTTCCAGTTCCTGAATACTGTCTGCCGGAACATTCAGGGCAGTCTGGATAACCGGACGTTCCGAAGCCAAGACCATGATTTCATCATCCATGTACCAAAAGCCCGGACGGATGCCCCAAGGGTCGCGCACGGCAAAACATTCTCCGCTACCGGTCAACCCGCAGATGACATATCCTCCGTCCCATTTCGGACTTGAAGTCTTCAGTACATTAGTCAAGTCAATCCGGTCTTCGATGGCATGCGTAATGTCCATACCCACCAGCCCTTCGGAACTGCATTCGTTATAAAGACGTTCCACTTCTCTGTCCAAACGGTGTCCCACCTGCTCCAACATGATGTAAGTATCGGCATATTTCCGGGGATGCTGACCGTCTGCCGTAATATCTGCAAAAATTTCATCAACATTCGTCAGGTTGAAATTCCCGCACAAAGCCAGATTCTTGGCCCGCCAATTATTACGACGGAGAAACGGGTGCACATAAGAGATACCACTTTTGCCAGTAGTAGAGTAACGCAAATGTCCCATATACAGTTCTCCGGCAAACGGCAAGCACTGTTTGGCATATTCAGCATCATGAAGCTGCTCCTGTGTCAGATCCTTGAAACAACCGTGAACCGTACTGAATATTTCTGTAATGGCACCCGAACCGAGGCCACGTTCACGGAACATGTATTCCTCACCCGGATTGGCCTGTAGTTTCACACACGCCAGTCCTGCGGCTTCCTGCCCTCTGTTATGCTGCTTTTCCATCAGCAGGTAGAGTTTGTTCAGTCCATACATCCAGGTACCATATTTTTCCTGATAATATTCCAACGGTTTAAGCAACCGGATCATTGCGACACCGCATTCATGTTTTAGTGGTTCCATATCTAGCTATAAAAGTTTTTTGTATCTGTATCTGCTGTTCTGCTCCATGCCTTTTTCTTCACCTTTCGGTTACGTACAAATGCAACAACGCCCGGATATGCCGAAAAGCAATTCCGGGTGTCGTAGTATTAAACAAAACGATATGAAAAAACAATGGAAGAAAAAAAACGATGTGAAAGCTATCTGCCGTTGCATGTAAAAGAAAAAATAAGCAAAGGGAAACAGCTTCAGACTGACAGCTTCCTTTCCATTTGTCCCGAAATTAAAATCATCCGACCCTGCGTTCGAATATCCAATGAATTTCTCCTTATAATAATCTTTCAATCTATTCATCCAACGAATTTATGTCACATCACAATTCGAGTTGCAAATATAGTGACTTTTGAAAAAACAATCTAACGAAAAGACAAGTTTCTGATTCAATGTTTCGATTTTTTTTCATCCATCCGCCTTCCTTCATTTTTTTTCTCACTTTTTTAGGGATTTTGTTTTGTGTATTCAAAGAAAGCCGTAAATTTGCATCGCTTTTGAAAAGGAATGCTCAAAAGAGTTGCCGAAATAACTCAGTTGGTAGAGTAACTCATTCGTAATGAGTAAGTCGCGGGTTCGAGTCCCGCTTTCGGCTCCAGAAGGAAGTGCTGATAATCAGTACTTCCTTTTTTTGTAACCTTATCGGTTCAACTAAAAAAGGGTCGGCACAAAGCTTTTGGATTTAACCAAATACCTGACCGACCCTAACCAATCTCTAGCAAAAATATCTGAAACTATTCAAGGACTGTAAATGACGAATACATTTCTACCTCCGAACTGCCTCCTACTCCCAACTTGTAAGTTCCAGGAGACAACTTCACGGTATTCGACCGGTCGTCCCACCACTCCAATTCCTTGCCTGACAATTCGAATTGGACATCGACCGTTTGTCCTTGAGGAATAGATACCCGCTTGAAGGAACGAAGCGTCTTGACCGGTCCTTGCTCATCGTTCTGCTTATGCAGATAAAGCTGAACAACTTCTTCTCCATCCCGGTTTCCAACGTTCGAAACAGGTACGGTAACCTGTAACTTTTCTCCATCAGCTACGGTTGTCTTACCCACCTTAACGGTTCCATACCGGAAAGTGGTATAACTCAGACCATATCCAAACGGGAAAAGTGGTTTGTCCGTCATAAAACGATACGTCCGCCCCGCCATGCTATAATCTTCAAAATCGGGCAATTGGTTGACATCCCGATAGAACGTTACCGGAAGCCGACCCGCCGGATTATAATCACCGAACAATACATCGGCTACAGCAGTTCCTCCCTGCTGTCCGGGATACCAAGCCTGCAGAATGGCATCACAGGTAACCGTTTCAGGCACAAGTCCAATGGGAGAACCGGAACAATTCACCAGAATCACTTTCTTCCCGGCATCATGCAACGCCGCAAGTAGTTTTCGCTGTACATCCGGCAATTCGATACTTAAACGGTCTCCTTTCCGGAAGCCAGGCAAGTCAACGCCCATCTCTTCTCCTTCCAGACTTGGAGAAATACCACCGACAAAAATTACGACATCCGCCTCCTTCACGGCATCCACAGACCTGGCTATGTCTACCTTTCGCTTGAATCCCATATCAAAATTAAGCTGTGCATCGCTCTGTAGATATTCGAAATCCAGTGTAATATCGTATTTCTTTCCGGCCACTACCTGCATGGAACAAGACTGCCTGTTTCCTCCATGGTGGTTATGGAATGCCAACAACTCCTTCCCATTGACCGTCAGCCTGCCTTTACCGAACGAATACAGGTCAAAAACGATTTCACCGGATACTTCCGGAATGTAACTGCTACGGTAGGTAGCAGAAAAGTCTGTCAGATTTACTCCAGGAGCAAAAACCGTTGCTCCTGACGTACAGAAATTAAACGGAGTAAGCACCTGATTCTCTACATCGGCCACTCCTTCGTGATTGACATTATTCCAATATTGAGCAGTAAACCCAGGCCCCTTTTCAGAGCGACATTTACTGAATACACTTTCCAACAAAGTCTCTCCTACCCACGGACATCCCTGTTCATATATCAGTCTGTCACCTTTACCCAAAGCCGATTGAATTCCCTCCAGAATAGTCACTGTCCGGGCAGGCATTCCGTTGTAGTTTCCCCACATCATCACCGAGTCCTTGGCATTGGGTCCCATAACAGCCACCTGTAAGCCTCCACGTTTCAGCGGCAATAATCCATCCTTGTTAAGTAACAGTGTCATGGATTCTCTCGCCATTTTCAAGGCCAATGAATCGTGTG
>URWP01000121.1 GCA_900551645.1 uncultured Bacteroides sp. | reverse complement strand
AATCAGGAAAGTCTGGCGAATTTTGATACGGATTTTTCTGACAAGGTAGTCTCGGTGGGTATTACTAATCAGAAACAGTCCGGGCGCTGTTGGCTTTTTACTGGATTGAATGTGTTACGCGCACAGATGATAGCCAAATATGGTTTGAAAGAAATGGAATTTTCTCAGAATTATAATTTCTTTTACGACCAATTGGAGAAATCCAATCTGTTTCTACAGGGTATTATCGATACTCGTGAGAAGCCAATGGATGATAAAATGGTAGAATGGTTGTTCAAAAATCCAATAGGGGATGGCGGGCAATTTACCGGAGTCTCGGACTTGATTCTGAAATACGGACTGGTTCCGGCTACTGTGATGCCGGAAACTTACAGCAGTGAACATACTGGTGATTTGAATCGGCTTCTGGGATTGAAACTTCGTGAATTTGGCCTTCAGTTGCGTGATGAGGCGGCTAAGGGTGCAAAGGCTGAAACATTGCAACAGCGGAAAACAGAAATGTTGGGTACCGTTTATAGCATGTTGGCTTTGGCATTGGGAGAACCTGTCAAGACCTTTACATATACAATTAATGGTATTACAAAGGAATATACTCCGCTTTCTTTCTATCAGGAGTTTTTGGGAAATGATCTTGACGGGAATTATGTGATGGTAATGAATGATCCGAGTCGTGACTATTATCAATGTTATGAAATTGATTATGACCGTCATGTATACGATGGAAAGAACTGGAAATATGTGAATCTTCCTATTGAGGATATCAAACAGATGGCTATCGCTTCCATCAAGGACAGTACTATGCTTTATTTCTCTTGTGATGTAGGTAAGTTTATGGACCGTCAGCGTGGAGTACTTGACGTAAATAATTTCGATTACAATTCATTGATGGGTACAACTTTCGGTATGGATAAGAAACAGCGTATTCAGACATTTGCCAGCGGTTCCAGTCATGCTATGACATTGATGGCTGTTGATCTGGATAAAGCAGGAAAGCCGAAGAAGTGGATGGTGGAAAACAGCTGGGGGAAAGACAGCGGCTACCAGGGACACATGATTATGACCGACGAATGGTTCAATGAGTACATGTTCCGTCTGGTGGTTGAGAAGAAATATGTCCCTTCGAAGGTGCTTGATATCTTGAAGAAAGAGCCGGTACGTCTGCCTGCATGGGACCCGATGTTTGCCGATGAGGAATAATTTCCAGCGGTTTGTGAGGGAAAATAGAGACGATGACTTTTTGTAAAGAAGACGAGAAGACCGGATATTTCCGATAACCGGTCAGTTGGACTCCCGATTTATGGAATTATTTCCTTAATATCGGGGTTTAACTTTTCTTTTTTCCCTTATTTTTCTTTAATTTTGCGACCAAATTATAAAACCATTTTTTATAACCTAATATGGCAAATTTAATTAAATTGCGTAAAGGCTTAGACATAAACCTGAAAGGCAAGGCTGCTGCAGAGGTTGTAGCTGTAAAAGAGCCGGGATTCTATTCGCTGGTTCCGGATGATTTTACAGGTGTAACTCCGAAGGTGGTTGTGAAGGAACAGGAATATGTAATGGCCGGAGGACCCTTGTTTATAGACAAGAACCATCCTGAAGTAAAATTTGTTTCGCCAGTAAGTGGCGTAGTGACAAGTGTGGAGCGCGGTGCTCGCCGTAAGGTGATGAACATCGTCGTAGAGGCTGCTGCAGAACAGGACTTCGAAGAATTCGGCAAGAAAAACGTTGCTTCCATGAATGGAGAAGCTGTGAAAGAAGCTTTGCTGAATGCGGGTATGTTCGCTTTCATCCGTCAGCGTCCGTATGATGTGATTGCCGACCCGACTGTTGCTCCAAGAGCTATTTTCGTTTCTGCCTTCGATTCAAATCCGTTGGCGCCTGATTTCGAAATTGCTTTGAAGGGTGAAGAAGCAAACTTCCAGACAGGTCTGGATGCTTTGGCAAAGATTGCCAAGACTTATTTGAGTATTAGCGTGAACCAGAAGGCTGCTGCCTTGACTCAAGCTAAAAATGTAACACTGACTGTATTCGATGGTCCGAACCCTGCAGGTAATGTAGGTGTACAGATCAACCACATTGCACCTATTAATAAAGGTGAAACCGTGTGGACAATCGACCCGCAGGCAGTGATTTTTATTGGTCGTTTGTTCAACACTGGCCGCGTAGATCTGACCCGTACAGTGGCTATCACCGGCTCAGAAGTGAAAAAAACTGCTTACTGCAAACTGAAAGTAGGTGCTTTGCTGACCGATGTGCTGGCTAATAATGTAAACAAGGAACGCGAGCTGCGTTATATCAGTGGTAACGTGCTGACCGGTAAGAAGATCGCTGCTAATGGATTCCTTGGTGCTTTCCATAGCCAGGTGACTGTTATCCCGGAAGGAAACGATGTTCACGAAATGTTGGGTTGGATTATGCCACGCTTGAATGAGTTCAGCACCAGCCATTCTTACTTCAGCTGGTTGATGGGTAAGAATAAGGAATATACTTTGGACGCGCGTATCAAGGGTGGTGAACGTCACATGATCATGTCTAATGAATATGACAAGGTTCTGCCGATGGATATCATGCCGGAATACCTGATCAAGGCTATCATTGCCGGTGATATTGACCGCATGGAACAGCTTGGTATCTACGAAGTAGCTCCGGAAGATTTCGCTTTGGCCGAATTTGTCTGCTCTTCGAAGATGGAATTGCAGCGCATCGTCCGCGAAGGATTGGATATGCTCCGTCGTGAAATGTGCTAATGAACTAATTAATACGAAAACGATTTAATAAATGAAAGCGTTAAGAAATTATCTCGATAAGATAAAGCCGAACTTTGAAGAGGGAGGCAAATACCAGGCACTTCGCTCTGTATTCGACGGTTTCGAAACATTCCTGTTCGTTCCGAATACGACTTCGAAGACTGGTACGCACATCCACGATGCCATCGATAGTAAACGTATCATGTCATTCGTGGTTATCGCATTGTTACCGGCATTGCTGTTCGGTATGTATAATGTGGGTTACCAGCATTACACTCATGCCGGTGTAGAAGGTAGCTTCATCGAAATGTTTATTTATGGTTTCCTGGCTGTCCTGCCAAAAATCATCGTGTCTTATGTGGTCGGTCTGGGTATCGAGTTCGTTGTAGCTCAGTGGAAGAAGGAAGAAATCCAGGAAGGTTTCTTGGTTTCTGGTATCTTGATTCCGATGATTGTACCAGTAGAATGTCCGTTGTGGATGCTGGCTGTAGCTACGGCTTTCTCTGTTATTTTCGCTAAGGAAGTATTTGGTGGTACTGGTATGAATATCTTCAATCCGGCTTTGATTACTCGTGCATTCCTGTTCTTTGCTTATCCGACCAAGATGTCTGGTGATGCTGTTTGGGTATCAAGCGACAGTATTTTCGGATTGGGCAAGACTGTAGACGGTCTGACTTCTGCAACTGCACTGGGTGTCGCTTCTACAGCAACTGATGCTACTGCTTATCCTCCGTTCTCTATGGATATGGTGACTGGTTTGATTCCGGGTTCTATCGGTGAGACCAGTGTTATTGCTATCGCTATCGGTGCGGTTATCCTGTTGTGGAGTGGTGTAGCAAGCTGGAGGACCATGATTTCTGTATTTGTAGGTGGTATTGTAATGGCTTTGATTTTCAATGCAATCGGTCCTGATACAGCTATGGCTAAGATGCCTTGGTATGTGTAGGTGGCTTCTGCTTTGGTGCTGTCTTTATGGCTACTGACCCTGTCACTTCTTCACGTACTGAAAACGGTAAGTTCGTCTATGGTTTCCTGATTGGTGCTATGGCTATCATCATTCGTGTATTGAATCCAGGTTATCCGGAAGGTATGATGCTTGCTATCCTGTTGATGAACATCTTCGCTCCGCTGATTGACTATGTAGTGGTTCAGAATAATATTACCCGTCGTGCAAAACGTGCTATGTATAACAAAAAAAACCGAAAATACAATGAATACTAATAGTAACTCTTATACTATCATTTATGCTTCGGTAATGGTTGTTATCGTAGCATTCCTGTTGGCGTTCGTAAACTCTTCTTTACGCGACTTGCAGGGTAAGAACGTAGAACTTGACACCAAAAAGCAGATCCTTTCTTCATTGGGTATCACTGAAGTTACTGATGCTGAAGCCGAGTTCGCTAAAGTAGTAAAGGCTGATATGATTGTTGCTGAAGACGGATCTTTGTCTGAGTATGACGGCAAGTTCGTTACAGCTTATGAAAAGGAATTCAAGGAAAATGGTCGTGCTCACGTATTCGTATGCGAAATTGACGGTCAGACCAAATATGTGATTCCTGTGTTCGGTGCCGGTCTGTGGGGTGCTATCTGGGGATATGTTTCTCTGGATGAAGACAAGAACACTGTTTACGGTACATATTTCTCTCATGCTTCAGAAACTCCGGGTCTGGGTGCTGAAATCGCTACTCCTCATTTCCAGGGTTTGTTTGCTGGCAAACACGTAATGGATGGTAGCAACGTAGCCTTGACAGTTGTGAAGAACGGTAAGGTGGCAAATCCTGAATTCGAAGTTGACGGTATCTCTGGTGGTACTATCACTTCAAATGGTGTAGCTGCCATGCTGAAGAGCTGTATGAGCCAGTACACTAATTTTTTAACTTCTAAATAATTAAGGAGGACAACGAACAATGGGAAAATTATTTTCAGCTAAGAACAAAGAAGTTTTTGCTACTCCGTTAGGTCTGAACAACCCGGTTACCGTACAGGTGTTGGGTATTTGTTCTGCATTGGCCGTTACCTCTAAGCTGGAACCGGCTATTGTGATGGGACTTTCTGTAACCATCATTACTGCATTCTCTAACGTAGTGATTTCATTGATCCGTAAGACCATTCCTAACCGTATCCGTATTATTGTACAGTTGGTGGTTGTAGCTGCGTTGGTAACTATCGTAAGTGAACTGCTGAAAGCTTTCGCATATGATGTAAGCGTACAGTTGTCTGTATACGTAGGTTTGATCATTACCAACTGTATCCTGATGGGACGTCTGGAAGCATTCGCTATGGCAAATGGTCCGTGGGAATCTTGTCTGGACGGTATCGGTAACGGTTTGGGTTATGCCAAGATTCTGGTAATCGTGGCTTTCTTCCGTGAATTGCTCGGTTCTGGTACACTGCTTGGTTTCAATATCCTGAACTATGATGCCATCAAGGCTGCAGGTTATGTGAACAACGGTCTGATGCTGATGCCGCCGATGGCATTGATCATCGTTGCCTGTCTGATCTGGTATCAGCGTGCAAAACATACCGAACTGCAAGAAAAAGATTAAGGATCAATTATCAAGGAAATTAAAATGCGTGACGCTTCGTTGTAAGATTGCTTTGCGTCAGCTTTTTAATGGTTAATTCAAAAATTATGGAACATTTAATTAGTTTATTCGTCCGCTCTATATTTGTAGACAACATGATTTTTGCATTCTTCCTGGGTATGTGTTCATACTTGGCCGTTTCGAAGAATGTAAAAACTGCCCTCGGACTGGGTATAGCGGTAACTTTCGTATTGGTAGTTACCCTTCCGGTAAACTACCTGTTGCAGACCAAAGTCTTGGCTGCCGACGGTATCCTGGGCATTGACCTGAGCTTTTTGAGCTTCATCCTCTTCATTGCTGTAATTGCGGCTATTGTACAGTTGGTAGAAATGATTGTAGAACGTTTCAGCCCTTCACTGTATGCATCACTGGGTATCTTCCTGCCGTTGATTGCTGTAAACTGTGCCATCATGGGTGCTTCTCTGTTTATGCAGCAGCGTATCACTCTGGCTCCGTCTGATCCGAAATTTATCGGTGGTATCGGCGATGCTATCTCTTATGCATTAGGTTCTGGTTTGGGCTGGATGCTGGCTATTGTCGGTCTGGCTGCTATCCGTGAAAAAATGGCTTATTCTGACGTTCCGGCTCCGCTGAAAGGTCTGGGTATCACATTTATCACTGTAGGTCTGATGGCTATGGCATTTATGTGTTTCTCTGGTTTGAACATCTAATAAAGAAAGGAATATACAATGGATATGAATTTTATTTTAGCGAGCATTGGAGTATTCCTGGTGACTATTCTGGTGTTGGTAATTATCCTGTTGGTGGCCAAGAATTTCCTGGTTGCTTCAGGTAATGTGAAATTGACCATTAACGGTGAGAATCAGCTGGAAGTGGAATCCGGTTCTACCTTGCTGAACACATTGGCTGTAAACAATGTGTTCTTGCCTTCAGCCTGTGGTGGTAAAGGTTCTTGCGGTCAGTGTAAATGTCAGGTTCTGGAAGGAGGTGGCGAAATCCTTCCTTCAGAAGTGAGCCACTTCAGCCGTAAGCAGCAGAAAGATCATTGGCGTCTGGGATGTCAGGTAAAAGTAAAGAGTGATATGGCTATCAAGGTTCCTGAATCTGTAATGGGTGTAAAGGAATACGAATGTACAGTTATATCAAACAAGAATGTGGCTACCTTTATCAAGGAGTTCAAGGTGCAGTTGCCTAAGGGAGCTCACATGGACTTTATTCCGGGTTCTTATGCTCAGATTAAGATTCCTGCATTCACGATGGATTATGACAAGGATATCGACAAGTCATTGATCGGTGACGAATACTTGCCGGCATGGCAGAAGTTCGGTCTGTTCGGATTGAAGTGTGTAAATCCTGAACCGACTATCCGTGCTTACTCTATGGCCAACTATCCGGCAGAAGGTGATGTGTTCATGTTGACAGTACGTATCGCTACTCCGCCGTTCAAACCAGACCGTAGCGGATTTATGGATGTAAATCCGGGTATCGCTTCTTCTTATATCTTTACCCTGAAACCGGGTGATAAGGTATTGATGAGTGGTCCTTACGGTGACTTCCACCCGATTTTCGATTCTAAGAAGGAAATGATTTGGGTAGGTGGTGGTGCCGGTATGGCTCCGTTGCGTGCACAGATTATGCACATGACACGTACTTTGCATACAACAGACCGCGAACTGCATTACTTCTATGGTGCGCGTGCATTGAACGAAGTGTTCTATTTGCAGGACTTCCTGAGTCTGGAAAAAGACTTCCCGAATTTCCACTTCCACTTGGCACTGGACCGTCCGGACCCAGCAGCCGATGCAGCGGGCGTGAAGTATACTCCGGGATTCGTTCATCAGGTGATGTTGAACACTTACCTGAAAGACCACGAAGCTCCGGAAGACATCGAATACTACATGTGTGGTCCTGGTCCGATGTCGAAGGCAGTTGTCGCTATGCTGGATAGCCTCGGCGTAGAAGAATCTTCTATCATGTATGATAACTTCGGTGGATAATCCGCAGAATTTATGACATAATGAAGCAAAAGGCTTTCAGGAAATATCCTGAAAGCCTTTTTTTATGCGGATACGGTTCAAAGGGTAATCAATAGAAAGTGAAATGAAGCTTTATATTACAAAAATGTGAATAAATTGTTCATTTTGCTATACCTTTCTTGATATACGTCAATAAATGATAGGGGTGGAGCAACTTTCTTTGTAGTTTATTTTTATGTTGTCCAACATATCCTTATCTTTGTAGCGGTAAAAGGAAAAAAGCTCGAGCTAAGCTAGATTTTGAATTATTTAGGTAACAAAGTTTTTAGGTAAAAGATTTTAAAGGTATGAAAAGATTAGGATTAACATTAGCAGCCGCATTGGTATTTTCAGTTTCTATGTTTGCAGAAGGTGTACAGGACAACAATGCACAGAAATGGAATGGTTCAATCAACAAGTCAAAGCTGACTAAATATTTGAATCTTTCATCTAACCAGCATGAAAAAGTTGCTGACATCTGCGACTACTTTGAACAGGAAATGACTCGTGCAAACGCATCAAAGACAGATAACAAAGAAAAAGTTCGTAAAGCTGTTTACGGTAACTTGAAATTGATGAAGCAGACGCTGGACGACAAGCAGTATTCTAACTATGTTCGTCTGATGGCCATGACACTGCGCAACAAAGGCATCGACTTGAACGAAGCAAAATAAAGAGAGATTAATACATAGGAAGGGCCCCGGAGACTTGCATAAGGGTTTCCCGGGCTCTTT
>URWP01000120.1 GCA_900551645.1 uncultured Bacteroides sp. | reverse complement strand
GCAGCAGCCGGTACAGTCAGCATCCCCAGGCGCTCGGCACCGTATTGGAAGCCTAACCCACCGGTAAACATACCATAACCGGAAGAGTTCTGAAAAATATCTCCCGGGCGAAGCCCCACCATATACAGACAACGCGCTACCGCATTAGCCCATTCATCCAAATCCTTTTGGGTATGCAGAATAACGGTAGGAGTACCTGTCGTACCACTGGAAGAATGCAGGCGTACTACTTGCTCCAAAGGTACAACCGACATTCCAAACGGGTAATTATCGCGAAGGTCCTGTTTGGTGGTAAACGGAATTTTCCGGAGGTCTTCCAGAGAACGGATATCTTCAGGTTTCAAGCCGTGTTCTTCGAATCTTTTTTTATAGAAAGGAGCGTTCATGCACCGTTGTAAAGTCGTTTTCAGACGCTCCATCTGTAATTTCTCAATCTCCGGACGGGTCATGGTTTCCAGTTCCGGATGCAGATACATTGAATTGTTTTTCATGCTCATGTATGATTTATATATGTTAACTTCTCAAATGAATGGCTGCAAATATAAACAATATATCGAAAATTCGATAGTTTTTCTTACATTTTTCATTCATTTTTACCCAAATCATAATAAACAGCTGTAGGAATACCTTTTCTTTGTTTATCTACGAAATCAATATTCAAGGAATAAGTTTGTAAAATTGCACCAAATTCCTTATATTGGGGAAATAAACAAAAGACAGTTTTCATGAATACTCCCGTTACACTGGAACATCTGTCCTCCGAAATGGTGGAACAGACCTTAGACCGGATTCATTCTTTCAACGTCGGACGAACAAACATACAAGGCTCTTATACCATCAGTCTGGCAACATCTTTCCGGCCATATTATGCTTTGTGGCGGGTTTTCCGTGAACGGCAGACTCCACTGTTCATCCGAACATTGGCTGTAACTTTCGATGCTGCGGTAGAACGGGCCATTGTGCTGCTACAGAATTGTAATGTAGTCCTGGAATACAGGGACAACAGTTTTTTTGAACCGTATTACGGACAAACTGACGACATTATACCGTTCGGGAAATACCGCGGAAAACGAATGGCAGAAATCTATTACATTGAACCTTCCTATATTCTTTGGATGGCCAACAAGTTCCAACCGACGGATCATCGTTATGACCGGCTGGTAGAATTGGCAAAGTTGTTTTCAGTGGTTCATTTTGAATTGACAGTACAAAAGCGGAAGATTGCGTCTGTAAGCCAATATGTAGGTAAACCAGGTGATAAACTAAAAGAACTTTTCGTTACAGTATTGAATGTCCGGTTACAGGTGGACAGTTATAAGCCGGATTTTTATGTTGACCAAAATGTACTGGCAGCCGATAGGGATGGGAACCGTTTTACCTTTTTGGTTAAGGCAGCCGCCCAAAGTCTGACCCCAAAAGCATTAAGTTGTCGGAGTCGGAAAATCTCCCAGCATGAAACGCTGCATCTGCTTTCGGCCAAGGTTATGTCTCAATATGAAATACACGGTGTACGCTATACCCGTCTGGGATACGTCAGACTGGCCAAATAAGAAGGTATTACTATCACAAAGCAGACAATGCCTTCTTGACATATTCCTTTTCCAAATCTTCCGGTTTCAGAATACAGTCGTCATAAGTCAATAAATCAATGTCTAACGGAACAATTCCACATGTCTTCGACTCCGATGTCCGTCCGTTCCGGCACTCTATCTGTTTGAAATGTTTGATTAACTCTTCAGAACTCAATGAAGTGTATAAGTATGCAGCACGGTTGAGGAAAGGTTTCGACAGACTTGTTCCCCAAGGCTCAGTCTCGATGATGGCTCCCCATTGCACAGGGCCGAACAAACGATCCAGCATCTGTTCCGCATTCTTTAAATGATGGATTCCGTCTATATTTGAACCTAAACAAAGGAGGCATTTATGACGTGCATTCATAATTACTACATTTTGGATGCAAATTTATAAATTTCTTTGTAAATTTGCCCCATATATAAACCAAGTAATGAATACCATGAAGTTTATCGGAATTATTCCTGCCAGATATGCCTCAACCCGTTTTCCCGCTAAACCGTTAGCGATATTGGGAGGCAAGCCCGTTATCCAGCGGGTATACGAACAGGTTGCCGGTGTATTGGATGACGCCTATGTGGCCACCGACGACGAGCGTATAGAATCAGTAGTCAAATCTTTCGGCGGAAAAGTAGTGATGACCTCTGTCCACCACAAAAGTGGAACAGACCGTTGTTACGAAGCTTATCAGAAAGTAGGAAAAGGTTATGATGTCATCGTAAACATTCAGGGGGATGAGCCTTTCATCCAACGCTCCCAACTGGAAGCCATCAAGTCCTGTTTCGAGGATGAAACGACTCAAATAGCCACCTTGGTGAAGCCGTTTGTCCCTGAAGATGGATTCGAAACCTTGGAAAATGTCAACTCTCCGAAAGTTGTCGTAAACCAGCAAATGCAAGCTATGTATTTTAGCCGTTCCATCATCCCTTATCAACGCAACAAAGAAAAAAAGGAATGGTTAGCTAATCATACTTATTACAAGCATATCGGTCTGTACGCATACCGCGCCTCCGTGCTTCAGGAAATTACCGCTTTACCACAGTCTACATTAGAGCTGGCTGAATCTTTGGAACAGTTACGCTGGCTGGAAAACGGTTATACCATCAAGGTAGGAGTATGTGATGTAGAGACTATCGGTATCGATACTCCGGAAGATTTGGAACGTGCCGAAGCTTTTTTGAAGAACCATAAAGAAATAAAATGATGGAGTTGGATAGAACGATAGCTCCGGAAATCCAGCAGATCAGCCATTTCTCTATCATGCAACCGGAAAAGCGAATCTTGGCCAATGGCATACCGCTGAATATTCTTCGGGCAGGCAGTGAAGAAGTCGTACGCTTTGACCTGTTAGTGAAAGGAGGACAGCTCCACCAGACCCAACCGCTGCAGGCGGTTCTGACCAACCGCATGCTGCGAGAAGGTACACAGTCGTTCACTTCTACCGAAATAGCAGAACGCTTGGATTATTACGGAGCATGGCTGGACTTGTCTTCGTCAGTAAGTCATGGATATATCAGCCTTTATTCACTCAACAAATATTTTCCTCAGACTCTTCGTATTCTGGCATCAATGGTTCAGGAAGCGGTTTTCCCGGAAAAGGAACTCAATACAGTTCTGGAAGCCAACAAGCATCAGTTTCTTGTGAACAACGAGCGGGTAGATATTTTGACACGCAAGCAATTGAACCGTTCATTGTTCGGACCCAAGCATCCGCTAGGAAGATATGCCATATTCGAAGACTATGACAGAATTACTCCTGAAGTACTCCGGCAATTTTACGAGACTCATTACCACTCCGGGAACTGTTCGGCATATATTTCTGGAAATGTTACACCCGAAATTATCCGTGCCATTGAAGAAAACTTCGGTAACGGACATTGGGGAAAAGGAACTGCCATTACTCAGCCACCTTATTACTCTCCTGAGCCGGAATCTCAGAAACGGGTATTCATTGAAAAAGAGAATGCTATGCAGAGCTCCATCAAAATAGGAGGGTTTACATTAGGGAAAAAACATCCGGATGCCTTGAAATACAAGGTCTTGGTAACACTTTTCGGTGGTTATTTCGGTAGCCGCCTGATGTCGAATATCCGTGAGGAAAAAGGATATACATACGGAATCGGTGCCGGAATTGTTTCTTATCCGGGTAACGGTATTCTGATAATCAGTACGGAAGCAGGCAATGAGTACATAGACTCGGTCATTACGGAAGTATATCATGAAATGGACAGGCTTTGTGAAGAAAAAGTTTCATGGCAGGAACTGACAATGGTAAAGAACTACATATTGGGCGACATGTGCCGCTCGTACGAGAGTGCCTTTTCATTGGCCGATGCCTGGATTTATACTGAAACCGAAGGGTTGGACAATGACTTTTATACCCGTTCTGCAGATACAGTTAAAGCGGTTACTCCAGATGAGATACAGGAGTTGGCACAGAAATATTTCTGCAAAGAAAACTTAATAGAAGTGGTGGCAGGTAAAAAAGTATGAACCGATGAATGATTAATCTTTGAAATGATTTATTTTTGGACATACAAAGTTCAAAAACAGTTTAGAAAACGATGAATAAATGTACATATATGATGGCAGTGGCATGTTTGGTACTAGGGAGTACTTCGGTCTCTGCCCAATTATCTTTAGGCTATTATAAATTTAAGGACGGGTCTGAATATACCGGTGAACTGAAAGGGAAAAAACCTCACGGCAAAGGTCGGACAGTATTCAGAAACGGCGATGTATACGAAGGCGAATACGTAAAAGGGAAACGTGAAGGTGAAGGTACCTATACATTCAGTGATGGAGAACGTTATGTAGGCGAATGGTACGAAGACCAACAGCACGGTAAAGGTACCTATTATTTCATGAACAACAACCGATACGAGGGAACCTGGTATGCAGATTTTCAGGAAGGCCAGGGAACCATGTATTATTATAACGGTGATCTTTACGTAGGAGACTGGCATCAGGACAAGCGTAATGGGAACGGCGTCTACACATGGAAAGGAGGAGCTACCTATACAGGGGAATGGAAGAACGATTTGAAAGACGGTGAAGGAACCATGACCTGGGAAGACGGCTCGAAATATGAAGGCCAATGGAAAAACGGTGCCCGCCAAGGAAAAGGTACATTTTATTATACAAACGGAGACAAATACGTAGGCGATTGGGCCAATGATGTCCAGCAGGGTAAAGGCGTCTATTATTTCCAGAACGGTGAACGTTACGAAGGAGATTATGTGGACGGTGAACGAACAGGACAAGGTATTTACCTTTATCCGAACGGTGACAAATATGTAGGCCAGTTCAGTAAAGGCTGGCAAGACGGTATAGGAACTTTCACTTGGGCGAGTGGAGCTGTCTATGAAGGAAGTTGGGTAAGAAACCAGCGCTCCGGAAAAGGAAAATACAAATGGGCCAATGGCGATGAATACGAAGGACAATGGAAGAACGATACCGCAGAAGGAGAGGGTGTTCTACGTACAGTAGACGGCTCTGTCTATACGGGAAACTTCCTGAACGGTAAAGAAGACGGCAAAGGGACCATCATTGACAAAGATGGAAAACGATTCGAAGGCTTCTTCAAACAAGGGAAAAAAGACGGTCCTTTTATAGAAACTGACGCAAACGGGAAAGTCATCCGTAAAGGGACTTATAGATATGGACGTTTATTGGATGAAAAATAACATGGATTTAGCTGCCTTAACAGAAAAAGTACGGGAACTTGCTATAGAAGCAGGCGCCTTCATCCGTGAAGAACGGAAAAAATTCAACCGATCAAAAGTCGAAAAGAAACATGCCCATGATTATGTTTCGTACGTGGATAGAGAGTCAGAACAACGCATTGTTTCACGTTTGAAGAAACTGTTGCCTGAAGCCGGTTTTATAGCCGAAGAGGGTAGTGGAAAACTGAATGACGAAACCTATTACTGGTTGGTTGACCCATTGGATGGTACCACTAATTTCATTCATAACAACGCCCCCTATTGCGTCAGTATTGCCTTACGCAATAGAGAAGAGTATCTGATAGGGGTAGTCTATGAAATCTGCAGGGACGAATGCTACTGGACGTATAAAGGTTCCCCATCATATCTGAACGGGGAAGAAATCCGTGTTTCATCGGTATCCGACCCTGATGATGCTTTCATCGCTTTAGGCTTTCCTTATAATGTACAAGATTATAAACCTATGGCAGAAAAACTGGTTGACCGCTGTTACGGACAGGTAGCCGGCTTACGTTTACTCGGAGCTGCCGCTGCTGAATTGTGTTATGTGGCAGCCGGCAGGTTTGAGGCACGTATCGAAGCCTATATAGGTCCATGGGACATTGCAGCCGGTTCTCTTATTCTGATGAACGCTGGAGGAAAAGTTACAGACTTCCATGGAGGAGATACATACACTTCCGGACATCAAGTACTGGCTTCTAATGGAAGTATTCACGATTATTTGTTGGAAATTATTGATAAACAATAAAAAGCGTCCATTTTATTCGGTACATACAAATTTATTTTGTATGTTTGTGTATCTAAAGTGGATAACAGTATGAATATACCGGGGATATTGGAATTCTTGAAACAACTGGCGGTAAATAATAACCGCGAGTGGTTTCAGGCTCATAAAGCCGACTACCTGCGAGTACAAGCCGATTTTGAAGAATTTCTTTCGGCTGTCATTGCCCGAATTTCAGAATTCGACAAATCTGTTTCACACGTACAGCCTCAAGACTGTACGTATCGGATTTATCGCGATACACGATTCTCTGCCGATAAATCACCTTATAAGAATCATTTGGGAGGATACATCAATGCGCATGGTAAGAAATCCAACCATTGTGGCTATTACCTGCATCTGGAACCCGGTAACTGCATGCTGGCAGGAGGAAGTTGGTGTATGCCTGCTCCGATGCTGAAAGCTGTACGTCAGGCTGTTTTTGACAATATAGACGAATATAGAAGCATTGTAGATGACGCTGCTTTCAAACAATTCTTTCCTGTAGTAGGAATGGAAAGGTTGAAAACGGCTCCAAAAGGCTTCCCGAAAGATTCTCCTTACATAGATTATGTAAAGCCTAAAGACTTTACAGTAACTTATAATATTCCTGACTCCTTTTTTCAAAATTCTTTCTATCTGGACCGTATAGGTGAAGTCTTCCGCCAATTAAAACGCTTTGCCGACTTCACCAACTATACCATCGACGAAATGGAATAATCTGCAAAGGTGTAAACAGAGGAAAGTTTTTAATGAAATTTCTAGAAAACAATCTTTAATAAAACATGTATAACTATCTAAAAAACAATTACTAATACTATGGTTGAGACGTTGAATATCATCAAGAACGACCCATGGCTGGAGCCTTATTCTGATGCCATCGTAGGCAGACATCAACATGCAATCGCCAAAGAACAGGAATTGGCTGGTAAAAAAACCTTATCTGATTTTGCTTCCGGCTATCTTTACTTCGGTTTGCACAAGGAAAACAAAGGATGGGTTTTCCGTGAGTGGGCTCCTAATGCTACTGCTATTTACCTGATAGGTGACTTCAACAACTGGCAGGAAGACCCGAAATTCAAGATGAAACGGGTACGTAAATCCGGAAATTGGGAAATCACTCTTCCGGAAAAGACCATGAAACATGGTGACTTGTATAAGTTAAAAGTCTATTGGGAAGGAGGATGCGGCGAACGTATTCCAGCATGGGCAAATCGCGTTGTACAGGATGATCAGACTAAGATTTTCAGTGCTCAGGTATGGAATCCTGATAAACCTTATAAGTTCAAGAAAAAAGTATTTGTTCCGAATGTAGGCCCTCTGATGATTTATGAATGCCATGTGGGTATGTCACAGGATGCTGAAAAAGTAGGTACCTACAACGAATTCCGTGAAAATGTGTTACCGCGTGTAGCTGCTGATGGATATAACTGCATCCAGATTATGGCTATTCAGGAACACCCGTATTACGGTAGTTTCGGTTATCACGTTTCCAGTTTCTTCGCACCGTCTTCACGTTTCGGAACACCGGACGAACTGAAACAGTTGATTGATACAGCACATCAAATGGGTATCGCAGTCATCATGGATATTGTTCATTCGCATGCTGTGAAAAATGAAGTGGAAGGCTTGGGAAATTTTGCTGGCGATTCTTCACAGTATTTCTATCCGGGTGACCGCCGGGAACATCCGGCATGGGATTCACTTTGCTTCGACTATGGTAAGAACGAAGTGCTTCATTTCTTGTTGTCCAATTGCAAGTACTGGTTGGATGAATTCCATTTCGACGGATTCCGCTTCGATGGCGTAACATCCATGCTGTATTATAGCCACGGATTAGGCGAAGCCTTCTGTAATTATAACGATTATTTCAACGGACATCAGGATGATAATGCTATCTGCTACCTGACATTGGCCAACCGCCTGATTCATCAGGTAAATCCGAGAGCGATTACCATTGCTGAAGAAGTATCCGGTATGCCGGGGCTGG
>URWP01000119.1 GCA_900551645.1 uncultured Bacteroides sp. | reverse complement strand
TATCTGCGGCAGGCTGTCCGGGCATTGCCCAATCTGACGACTCCATGGCTGCTGCTGGGCGATACGATGAAATACCGTCTGCTTATTTATGGTGCCTTCCAGCGGGATTTGTCGCATAAAAAACTGCCGGAACAGCCTGTTCTTACTTCCGACAGCCTTTTCTATATGAATTACGATTTGAAAGTGCAGAACTGGTATGGCGGTAGTCTGAATCAATAATTCATAAACAATGAAGGTTATACATCCACCGGAATAAAAGCGACCACCAAGGAACTACCGGCACTTCCTATTCATCGCTACAGACCGCCTTCCACTCGCCGATGGTACCCGTCTCGGAAGAAAAGACGGCACCTATCCTGTACAACTTGCGGGGATCGGAAGCGTATTCGCGGGCATAACCCTTCTCCTCTATCTGGCGCAACGCATCGGAGGCTGTACCGTCCAGCTTGAACTCGAAAATGTAGACATACTCCGGAGTCTCTACGATACAGTCCACACGGCCCTGGCTCTGAACCTTCTCCACATACACCGTATAGACGCTCACCAGACGCATGATCAGATAAAAAGTATACTGGAAATAACGCTCACGCTCGGCCTCATCCTCCTTGCGGCGCATCGTATAGGGTATACCTGCCAGGAACGACGTGAACAACGTACAGAGCTTTTCCGGATTGCCGGCCCTCAACGTACGGACTACCTCACGGATCCAGCCACCCGTCTCTTCCGAAGGCTTCAGGTACGATGCAGCCAGGACAGTCAGAAATCCGTTCTTCACTTCATTGTTCGGAAAATCCAACAGGAAGGTATTAAAATCCATGTCATAGTCCTTGATGGTCAGGTAACCGCTCTGATAAATCATCGGCAGGGGCTGTTCCACATCGGCCTTGTAGTCGATAAACTCTTCGGGGCGGTAATATTTGCCAGTCAGTTCGTTCATGTTCTCACTGAAATGGGTAAGCAGCCGTACCAGATAGGTCGGTGTGCCCGAACTGAACCAGTAATCGTAGATGCGGCGCTTGCTGAAAGCATTGAGCAGACTGAACGGATTGTATATATCCGTCAGCCGGTCGCTGAAATGATACCCGTCATACTGCAGTTTCAACCGCTGACGCATCTCCTCTGCCGTACAACGGTAATCCGTAGCCATGCGTGCTACAGGCTCCGCAAAATAACGGTCCAACTCCTCCTGGGTTATGCCGCAAAGAGACTCGTAGTCCATGCTCATGCTGATGTCGTCGGGCTGGTTGAAACCGCTGAAAACACTCACCTGAGAGAACTTGGTCACACCCGTCAGAAGCACGAACTGAAGGTGACGGTCGGCAGCCTTGAATACCGAATAGAAGCCCTTCAGTACGTTCCGGTGACGGTCTTCCAGCGCGGCGTTTACATCGAGCACATCCAGTATCGGCTTGTCGTACTCATCAATCAGCACTACGGCACGGCGCCCCGTCTGTTCGTGGGCGGTACGGAGCACCTTCAGAAAACGTCCACCCAAATCATGCTTATCATCTCCGGAAGAAAGACCATAGCCCGATTCCCATTCAGAGACATAATCGGCCAGGCGCTCCTCCAATATCCCTTCACGTGTAAAATCAGACCCGTTGAAATCCACATGAAATACCGGATAGACATACCAGTCCTTCTCCAGACGCTCCATGGCCAGACCGCGGAACAGCTCCTTACGGCCCCGGTAATAGTTTTCCAGCGTAGAAACAAGCAGACTCTTCCCGAAACGTCGGGGGCGGCTCAAGAAATAAATCTTACCTTCGTGCGTGAGATGGTATATCAGCTCAGTCTTGTCGACGTATACATAACCGTCTTCAATAATCTGTTCGAAACTCTGTATTCCAATGGGATATTTCATGTAACTATGAATATTTAATGGATAACGGAAAAACGTTTGAAATTCAAAGATACAAAAAAGTTAAGGAGAATCAAACTTGAAAAAACTGTTTTTCCGTTTGACTCTCCCCTAATCGTTTCGATATTCATTTGATACAAATCCAACACAACCCAAAGCATCCGCACCAGTGAATGCAAAAACTATCTGAAACATGTATTCGCATTCAACAAGAACAGCCTGCCTACAGTGCAATGACTACAGACAGGCTGCCATATTTATGGTAAGATACATAATTATACGCGTGAAAGAATCGGATTAGCTCCCGAAGTCAACTGTAAGGCCTCCGGATGTTCCTTGATAAAAGATTCAATGTGACGGATACGCTTTTCCTCCAGAATCTCATCCACCGCAATAAGAATACCGGTTTCTTCTACATCACCGAATCCGTCGTTGATAGCTGTACCAAACATACGCATCGTAGGTGACAGACTCATGTAAGCATTTACCAGCGGAGGAATGTTGTACCCCAGTTTACGGACTTCCGTATTCAATACCTTATAATCTTCTTTAAAAGTTTCATTACAGAAAAGCTTTTCCAATACAGCCGGGTCGGCTTCTATCTGTAACGGAACCATCGGAGTTATCAGATTATCCTTATCCGAAAAATGTTTCTTCAGGAAATAAAGAATCATGTCGCGTCCGAATCGGTTGTAACTGGGATACATAGTCATTTTCCCAAAGAAATACTTGACATTAGGTTTCACTACTGTCAAAGCTCCGAGTCCATCCCACAAATTATCCAATGCAAACAAGCCTTTTGAACCTGCACGGGTAGACTGGTATTCCAAAGTAACGAATGAACGTCCCAATTCAATGGTGGTTGGAAGATATTCTTTCAGAAACTTTTCAGAAAAATTGAACATATGAGCTGTGGCCAGCATAGGTTTTCCCTCGGCATCGAACTGCACTTCATCGCCCAACAGATAACGGTAACCTCCCAAAATTTCTTCAGCATCCGGATTCCATACAATCAGCTGTTTGTAAGGATGTTCCATCACATCATATTCATCGAGGTCCATCGACTTTCCGGTACCCCCTCCCGCCGCACGAAAGGCAATCTCGCGCAGACGCCCGATTTCCTTCAGCACATTTGGAGAATCCTGCCAAGTAACGATATAAATTTCGTTATTACTTTTATTGGTTGTTCTCAGCCGTTTGTCTTCTGTCAATTCCGATTTTAGCACTTGCCTATCAATCGGAGCAATTATATCTTCCATACTTATCTATTAAATTCTCAATTTAAATCTTATAAACCAATTCGCGCACATAATCAGCCCATTCGGCAGGAGTCTTGGATTTATCGAACGTCTGCCAAGGAATCGGCTTTCCTATGGTTACTTTGAAAGTCTTATGACGGTTTTTATACATTTCATCCGCCAAATAAAGCATAGCA
This sequence comes from uncultured Bacteroides sp., assembly GCA_900551645.1. Lineage (GTDB taxonomy): Bacteria > Bacteroidota > Bacteroidia > Bacteroidales > Bacteroidaceae > Phocaeicola. The sequence continues at coordinate 4,996 of URWP01000119.1, read as the reverse complement.
ATATTGAATTTGATACCCAGGAATTTACAAAAGTTGGCTAGATTATAGAAAAAATTTGAATTTCTTCCCTCAAAATGAATTGGGACTACCATTCGCTGTGTCTCTACACTTTTGGAAATAAAGGTCTTCTTCCAAGGTAAATCCTTAATAATCCCTTGTTGCCTGCGCGAACAAAGTCCGGCAGGAAACATGATGATATGATTGTCTGACTTGAATCCAGCCTCTACCATCCGTGGGAAATCACGCGATTGGGTACCCGTCTTGTTGATAGGAATACATAACGGAGCAAGTCCATGCAGGTTCATCAACAAATCGTTTACCAGATATTTGATACGTCCGTTATAATGAGTTCCAAGCACATATCCCAATGCTATTCCATCCTGACCGCCCAATGGATGATTGGAAACAAAAGTACACAAGCCCTCTTGAGGCAAGTTTTCCAATCCATTCACCTCCAGCTTTACATCAAGGTAATCCATACACGCCTTCAGAAAATCCACACCCGTCTTATCGGAAACGCCTTTCAGAAAACTGTTGATTTCCTCCTGATGCACAATACGTTTCAAATATGACACGACAAACCGGGGAATACGCTTGGCCTTTTTCCCCGCCTTTTCCCGCAGGACCTTGTCTATGTCAATTAAAAAAATCGAATTGTCTGCCATCACTTCATATTAGGTTTTCTTTGCAAAAGTAACTTATCTTTTGAAAAATTACTCACATACGACCAAAAAATACACTTTTCATGCCTAAAAAACTGATAAATGATGACAATTACAGGCATTTCTTGCACACGCCTGTATACTTTTGTGTATTATCACAAAGACAAAAACTGTCCGAAATAAAAACAGCCACATGAAGAGGTAACCAATCAACAACCTGTTGATAACTTCTCGGAAAATAATTGCCAGAACATAGTGACTGTTTTTACAGAATTACCTAATTTTACACCTTGATATATTATAAAAAGAAATTTCACAAAAACTGTCAAGAAAAAATGAACGAACCAGAACAGACATACCACGTTCCCGTCCTCCTGCATGAAAGCATCGAGGGTATGCACATACAGCCAGGAGGGACTTACGTAGACGTTACATTCGGAGGAGGAGGACACTCTAAAGAAATCTTGAACACCATGGACGCCACAGGCAAACTGTTCAGTTTCGATCAGGACCAGGATGCAGAGCGCAACATTGTGAACGACAAACGGTTTACATTCGTCCGGAGTAACTTCCGCTACCTGCATAATTTTCTTCGGTATTATGGAGTAGATCAAGTAGATGCCATTCTGGCTGACCTGGGTGTTTCTTCCCACCATTTCGATGACTCTGAACGGGGCTTTTCTTTCCGGTTCGACGGACAGCTGGACATGCGCATGAACAAACGGGCAGGAATGACAGCTGCAGACATCGTAAACACTTATGATGAAGAACGATTGGCAGACATTTTCTACCTATACGGAGAGCTGAAGAACAGCCGCAAACTGGCTGCTGTATTAGTAAAAGCCCGTGTACAAAAGAAAATAGCCACTATCGGTGACTTTCTGGAAATCATCAAACCCTTATTCGGAAAGGAACGGGAAAAGAAAGAACTGGCCAAAGTATTCCAGGCACTCCGTATCGAAGTAAATCAAGAAATGGAAGCACTGAAAGAAATGCTGTATGCGGCCACCGAAGCTTTAAAACCAGGAGGCAGACTCGTTATCATCACTTATCATTCCCTGGAAGACCGTATGGTAAAGAACATCATGAAAACCGGGAATGTAGAAGGAAAAGCTGAAAAAGATTTCTTCGGTAACATACAAACCCCTTTCAAGCTTGTAAACAACAAAGTAATTGTGCCTTCTGAAGAAGAAATCGCCCGTAACCCACGCTCCAGAAGCGCCAAATTACGTATTGCAGAAAAAAAATAAAAAGACACAAAGGCATGGAACAACCGAACAACAAACAGAAAGAGACATCACACATCAGCCTCCGGAGTATACTCGGAGGAGAAATTCTGGTGCATAGTTTCCTACGGAGACAAGTATATCTGCTTATCCTGATTGTGATACTGACCATCCTATACATAGACAATCGTTACTCCAGCCAGCAAGAACTGATTGAAATAGACCGTCTAAAGAAAGAACTGACGGATATCAAATATGATGCTTTAACCATTTCATCAGAACTGACGGAAAAAAGCCGGCAGTCACGCATTGAAGAGTATATTTCGGCTGAGGGAAGACAACTGCAAACGGCAGCTACCCCACCCTATTTAATCAAGGAAAAAGAATAAAAGTACAACTATGGCACCGGGACAAAAAGACATATTACCACGTTTTACCATCATTCTGTTTGTAATGGCACTGATGGCTATTGCTGTCATCGCAAAAGCAGGGTTCATTATGTTCGCAGAACGAGGATATTGGGAAGAAGTAGCCGACCGTTTCGTTAAAGAAAACGTAGTGGTACACCCGAACAGGGGGAACATCATTTCCTCGGATGGGAAACTGATGGCCAGCAGTCTTCCGGAATATAAGATTTACATGGACTTTCTGGCTGGAGGAAAAGAAAAAGATAGCTTGTTGATGGCACACCTGACTGAAATCTGTGAGGGACTACACCAGATTCTTCCGGACAAAAGCGCCGAAGCATTCCGGAAACATATCTTGCAAGGACGCCGGAAAAAAAGCCGCAACTACCTGCTCTACCCAAAACGTATCTCTTACATTGAGTATAAACAAGTGAAAGAGTTACCTGTTTTTAATCTGAGCAAGTATAAAGGAGGGTTCCACGAACTGGCTTTCAACCAGCGTAAAAAACCGTTCGGTTCCTTAGCCATGCGAACATTGGGAGACATGTATCCGGATATGGCTCAAGGGGCTAAAAACGGTCTGGAGCTGACTTACGATTCCATTCTACGCGGTACTGACGGCATCACACACCGCCAGAAAGTCATGAATAAATACCTGAATATCGTAGACAAACCGGCTGTAGACGGTTATGATATCATTACGACTATCGATGTAGGCATCCAGGATATCGCAGAAAAAGCATTGGTAGACCAATTGAAGAACCTGAATGCAGTTTGGGGAGTTGCCATTGTTATGGACGTAGCTACCGGTGACGTAAAAGCCAACGTGAATATGACCCGAGGAGCTGACGGTAATTATTATGAAATGAAGAACCTGGCTGTAAGTAACCTGATGGAACCGGGTTCTACCTTCAAGACTGCTTCCATAATGGTGGCCCTGGAAGACAAATACATTACACCGGATTATGAAGTAGATACTCAAAGTGGTATTGTCAACATGCATGGCAGCTGGATGAGAGACTGGAACTGGCATCGAGGAGGCTATGGAAAAATTGATGTAACCCGGATTCTGGAAGTGTCTTCAAATGTCGGTGTATCTAGTATCATTGATAAATTCTATCGGGACAATCCGCAAAAATTTATTGACGGTCTACGACGCATGAGTATCGACAAGCCCTTGAATTTAGGATTTGTAGGAGAAGCCAGCCCTCGCATTCTTGGTCCGAAAGAACGTTATTTTGCCAAGACCACTCTGCCATGGATGAGCATCGGGTACGAAACACAGATACCCCCCATCTACATCCTGAACTTCTATAATGCCATTGCCAATAATGGAGTCATGGTAAAACCGAAGTTTGTAAAAGCCATCGCCAAGGATGGAGACATTGTGGAAGAATATCCTACAGAAATAGTAAATCCGAAAATCTGTTCAGACACTACCCTGACCCAGATACGGACAATCCTGCAGAAAGTAGTATCGGAAGGATTGGCCAAACCTGCAGGAAGTAAACAATTCAATGTATCCGGTAAGACAGGAACAGCACAGATTTCACAAGGAGCTGCCGGTTACAAGAGCGGAGGTGTAAAATATATGGTCAGTTTCTGTGGATATTTTCCTTCGGAAGCCCCCAAGTACAGTTGTCTGGTGCAAATCGAAATACCTCACGGTCCTGCATCCGGAGGTCTACAGGCAGGTAGTGTATTCAGCCGTATAGCCGAACGGGTCTATGCCAAACACTTGTACCGCGATTTGGCACATGCCAAGGATTCGACGGCTATTCTGGTACCCGACATTAAGAACGGTGATATCAAAGAAGCAGCCTATGTACTACAGGCATTAAACGTAAGCAACAACGGAAGCTCTCTGAAAGGCGAAGGCCCCATTTGGGGAAAAGCACAGACTTCTGCCAACTATGCGACTTTCGAGAAAGTAAAGAAAAGTAAAAACCTGATTCCGAATGTACGAGGAATGGGAGCCAAAGATGCAGTCTATCTACTGGAAAGTATGGGACTGAAAGTCCATCTGACTGGAGTGGGTCGTGTAACGGCACAGAACATGGCTCCAGGTTCTTCGTTCAAAAAGGGACAAACCATAACATTGACACTAAACCATTGATATAGATATGAAACTGGAGATTATTCTCAAAAACATCAAGACCTGTTCTATTACAGGTAACCAGGAACTGGAAATAACCGGTATCAACATAGACTCACGCCTCATCGAAAAAGGACACCTTTTTGTTGCGGTAAAAGGAACACAAACCGACGGGCATGCCTACATCGGAAAGGCCATTGAGAAAGGCGCGGCAGCGATTGTCTGTGAAACACTGCCGGAAACAATACATCCGGAAGTAACCTATATTCAAGTTACCGACACCGAAGATGCAGTAGGCAGACTGGCCACCAATTTTTATGGAGATCCGACTTCAAAGTTAGATTTAGTAGGAGTAACCGGTACCAACGGAAAGACAACCATTGCCACCTTATTATATAATATGTTCCGCCAGTTCGGTTATAAGGTAGGACTGATTTCAACCGTATGCAATTACATCGACGGAGAAGCTATTCCAACCGACCATACTACCCCTGACCCGATTACCTTAAACAGGCTATTGGGAAAAATGGCGGACGAAGGCTGCAAATATGCCTTTATGGAGGTCAGTTCTCACGCAGTCGCACAGAAACGTATCGGCGGACTGAA
>URWP01000118.1 GCA_900551645.1 uncultured Bacteroides sp. | reverse complement strand
CGGCTCCCGGAACTGTAACAGGAATCACCATCAAGACACACATCACTTTCGAAGATGAAAGTGAATCGGTAGAGATTCCGATAGGTCCGACACCGCCGACTCCGGGACCTGGGGAATCGACAGTAACCTGTATCGGAAAAGTCAATTCGGATGCAACGTCTGAAAGTAACATCTTTGAGACCGGTGTAAACTATTCTATGGCTGCCGGAAACTGGCCGACAACGGATGTACTCATTTCTACTCCCGCAGGGCTAAAGAGTTTGAAAGTTACTATTATCGGAGGAAATAATGGTTTCCAAGGCATCGCCACAGATATGAACTTCAACAATCATGAGATGATAGGTTCTTCATTAGGAGATATGTTGGGGAGTATGGGAGTAAGTTTGCCTATGCCTGAAGAAGGCATGACAAACTATACATTCCCGGTAGGACAATTCTATGCTATGATGAACCTTTATGGTCCCACAAAGAATGGACAAGAAGAAGATGGAACCTATGGAGAGGATTATCATGAATTCCTCATCACAGTAGAAGATAAAGATGGAAATGTAGTAGGTCCTTTAAGTTTAAAAGTAACTATCAATGAATAATCCAATGAAAAAGATATATTTATCCTTTATCACCGTATTGCTGGTCGCACTGACAGCAGTATCGTGTCAGCAAGATGACGAGTTGAAAGGGAATGTAGGTTACCTGCGTATAGAAGTGGGTACCAATGCCTATGTAGACACCAGATCAGTGCCGGAAGATTATAACCCTAAGCAGATAGCCCTGCAAATATTGGACAGTAGTAACGAAGTAGTGAAAGAAACCGATGACTGGGAAGAATTGAAAGGACAACAGCTTCGTCTGACACCGGGAACATATACCATTAAGGCATCCTCCAATGGATTCGACGGTTCGGAATCGGGTTTCGATATTCCTTACTATGCAGGAAGTCAGCAAGTGACCATTGAATCCGGTAAAGAAGAAACAGCCAACATTACCTGTACCCTCGCCAATGTAAAGGTGACGGTAAATTACGATGAGTCGTTCCGGAAGTTTGCTTCTGCTACCGCCACCGTAGCTTCGGAACTGAAAGGTGTGGCTGCTTTGGACTTTGCGATGGGCAATGAACTGAAGCCGGGATATTTCCCGGTGGGAAACCTGAATGTGACCGTTAAAGTAACTAACCAATCCGGTCAATCTCATTCACAGACTACCGAAATCACCGATGTAAAAGCCCGTAAGCACTATATCCTGAATTTTAAAGTGGCCGATGCTGGTGGTATTAACAAGCCGACTGTTACAATAGACGGAGAAGAAATTACTTATACCTTCCAATTCAATGTATCTACCGAAGCTACTACCCAATTGGAGGCAGCATCTGCCAATGCCTGGAGCAACTTTGCATACGTAGAAGGAAGCGTGTTGTCAGCTGAAAGTGAATTGGATCCTACAGCCATGCGTTTTGAATACAAAACCGCTGATGCAGATGAATGGACTACAGTCACTGCCGCAAATGAGGGTGGTAATTATAAGGCAACCTTAACCGCTCTGGCACCTGCCACAACATATGTCTATCGCATGGCTTACGAAAAAGGGGAAGAAAACTATGTCAGTGATGAGGTTTCTTTCACTACCGAAGCGGCTACAGAACTTCCTAATGGAGGTATGGAAGACTGGTTTAAAGATGGTAAAACATATTATGCAGCCACAAGTAGTGCTGATGTGTTTTGGGATAGTGGAAATAAAGGAGCAAATACACTGACAGAAATTAATCCTACAAGGCCTGAAGAAACAGATGTAATAAATGGTAAAGCTGCCAGATTGGGCTCAACTACGGCTGCTGGTCAATTTGCAGCGGGAAGTCTATTTACGGGATCATTTAAGAGTGCTACCATTGTTCCTTTGGGAGCTAAGCTTGATTTTGGAAGACCTTTCACAAGTAGACCGTCACAACTGAAAGGATACTTTAAGTATAATCCAGGCAAAATAGATAAGATTAAGACAGATAAAGTTACCGCTGTAAAAGAAGGGGATCGTGACATCTGTTCAATCTATATTTTATTAGCCGATTGGGAATCAGCTTTTGCTGTAAGTACGGGAGACAATCAATTTGTAGACATCAATGATGATTCTGTTATCGCATACGGTGAATTGGATTCAAGCCTTACTTCACCGGAAAGTATGAGTGAATATAAAGAGTTTATAATTGATATAAAATATCGTGATTTGATCCGCAAGCCAACATATATTTTAGTAGTATGTAGCTCCAGTAAATATGGAGATTATTTTACAGGAAGTACAAGTAGTGTCTTGTTGATAGATGAACTCGAACTCGTTTATGGCGAGCCTGTTACAGAATAACCCTTTGATTATTCATTTGGACCGTAAGCATGGTTAGGATATAACTATGCTTACGGTTATACTTGTCTTTAAACATCTTATATGATTAAACGATTGTTTCTATTATTTTTGCTGGCGGGATGCTGTATCGTATACTTGCATGCCCAACAACCGGTTTCATCATCCGACAGTTTGTCTGTTGACAGTATTCTTTACACTGGTTCTACTGGAAATGTATACCAACTCAGCGAATCAGCTTATAAGAAAATACATGCCAGACTGGAGGAAGAGGTTAAAAAAGAGGCGGAGAAAGAAGCCAGAAGGGCAGAAAAAGAAGCGAAAAGAAAGGCACACCTGGCAGAAAAGGAAGCTGAAAGAGCTGCCAAGGAGGCAGCCAGAATAGCAAAAGGACTTACTCCATCTGGACGACCACAACGAATTGACCGTGGAATCATGCAGGCGGTATTCATTCCTAAAGGCCAATGGTTGGCAGGAGGTACTGTTTCTTATTCCGAACATGAGGAAAACAACCTGAACTTTTTGGTCATCAAGGATGTGGAGGGACTAGGATATACTTTCAATGTCAGTCCGTATGTGGGATACTTTTTCCGAGATAATATGGCAGCAGGTGTCCGTGCTGGATATAACCGTACTTATCTTGATTTAGGTAATTTTAATTTGAATCTGGGCGAAGATTTTAACATCAACCTCAAGGATTTGTATTATTTGGAGCATGAATACGAAGTGTCTGGTTTTCTGCGTACTTACATGCCTATCGGTCGAAGTAAGATATTCGGACTCTTTAATGAGGTACGTCTTACTTACGCTTATGCAACTGGCAAGAATTCTACCGAATCCGGAACGGAATACGATGGAACTTTTGAACGTACCCACAGTTTTCAGATAGGTATTGCACCAGGAATGAGTGCATTTATTACAGACTGGTCGGCTGTGGAAGTCTCGGTAGGGGTGATGGGCTATAGCTTTAAGTGGCAGAAACAAACTACCAACCAAATAGAGACAGGAAGCCGGAGAACTTCTTCGGGTAACTTCAAAATCAATCTGTTTTCCATCAATATCGGAATGACGTTTTACTTATAAAGGAAGCACTGAAGCATGATTAAGAAACTCTTATATACTCTTTTCTGCCTGTTGGCTCTGTCAGCCTGTAAGATAAAGAACGATATCCCTTACCCAATTGTGGACGGCAGCATCGAAGCTTTCGAGGTGGAAGGGCAATGTGATGCCGAAGGCAACAGCAGCAACCAGACTACCATTAACAAGAGCGAACGTACTATCTCTCTGTATGTAGATGATACAGTCAATCTGACTGCACTTCGGATTACAAAACTGACGGTCACGAACGATGCTACTTTGAATATCGACTCTACTCTATGTCACAACTATGCAAAATTTCCCACTACGGGATTCGGATCGACGGATGACCTCATTACTTCCGCTGATACACGGGTAGATTTTTCAGAACCGGTGACACTTATTCTGAGTACTTATCAAGACTATCTTTGGAAGATTACTGTACAACAGATCATTAAACGAGAAATCATTTTGGAGAACCAGATTGGTAACGCTATTATTGATGAAATCAACCGAAACGCCATTATTTATGTAGCCGAAGATCAGCCTCTTGATTGTATTAAGGTAACGTCCTTCAAACTAGGAGGTACCAGCGGGAAAGTTTTTCCGGACCCTACAGCTTCTGAAACATATGATTTTTCACAACCCGTCACTTTCTATGTACAGAATGGCTGGGAGGAAACCAGTCTTGAATGGACGGTTTATGTCTACCACTCCAGCGGAGAGACAGAAACAAGCAATGATACGTTTGTCCGTTCTACCAGTGCCAGTCTATCTGGTAGTATACAGAGCGGGAAACGTCCTTCAATCACTTATAAAAAAGTTGATGCAACAGATTGGATGATTCAATCTGATGAAGATATTGTAGTAAACGGAACCAGTTTTAATACTACATTGACAGGTCTGACACCTGGTACAAGTTACCAATACAACATTCAGGTAGACGGTACGGACAAGGGTTACGGTTCGTTCACTACAGCCCCTGCTACACCGCTAACCAACGGAAGCTTTGATGCTTGGTCGTCTTCACCGTCTTCAAACGGTACTCTGTGGCAGCCGTGGGATTCGGGAGAAGAATCTTTCTGGGATACAGGAAATAAAGGTGCCACGACCATTGCCGACAGTAATACCACTCCTACTTCTGAGACTTGCAACGGTTCAGGACAAGCTGCTTCACTTGCTACCGAATGGCGGGTCTTGAAACTGGCTGCAGGAAATATCTTTACTGGTAGTTATGTACGCACTGACGGTACTAACGGTGTATTGAGTTTCGGACGTGAGTTCTCATCCTTCCCATCCAAATTGCGCATCCACTATAAATACACGTCAGTACCTATTGACAAGATAGGTGAAGATGCCTTGCAAGCGTTAAAAGGAAAATCGGATTCCTGTCATATATACATCGCCTTGACAGACTGGGATCAACCGCTTGAAATACGTACCCGCCCCAGTGAACGCCAACTGTTTGACAAAAACGATTCACACGTCATCGCTTATGCGGAATACATCAGTGGAAATTCCGATAGTGAATATCAACAACGTGATCTGGTGCTGGATTACCGTTACACGAACCGTACCCCTAAATACATTCTAGTGGTGGCTTCTGCCAGTAAATATGGTGATTATTTCACAGGAGGAGTTGGCAGTAAATTATTAATAGATAATTTTGAACTGATTTATGATTGAGATTTCCTAGAGACACAAGAAAATTCATAAAACAATGAAATGGATCAATGTACTTTATATAGGATTGTTGGGAGTGTTGCTGGCAGCCTGCACCAATGATACTTTCAACCAAGAAAGTGAGGAAGGAACAGGATATTTGCATTTTACATTGGGAAATGTAGATATGAAATTTTCCGCTATGACAAGGGAAGAAACATCCTTACTTCCCGATGAACTGATACCGCCAGTTTCAGATTTCATGGTTGATATCCAAAAAGACGGAATCTCTATTGAAGGTTTTCCCAAGTTGTATAGCGACGTTACGGGGGAGATAGAATTGGCCGCCGGATCCTATACCGTAAAAGCTGATTACGGAGAGAACGAACAAATACAAGATACACCTTACTTTTCCGGTTCTTCTACTGTCCAGATCTATCCAGGAAAACCAACGGAAGCAACTATAAATGCTTCTTTGGCAAATGCTATGTTGGTTCCTTCCGTAAGTGAGAGCCTGCAAAACCATTATTCAGCTTGGACTCTGACTATTAAGTCGGGAGACTCATCAATAAAGCTGGCAGATAACGAAAATGCAGACAGTTATTTGTTTGCACAGGCTGGACAACCGGTAAATGCCGTGTTTGAGGGAACGAATATATTAGGACATGAGAGTTTGCATGAATGGACAGTTATCTCTTCGGCTGCCGCACAGACGAAATATGTGATCCAATGTGATCCGGATTTGTCGATATTCTCTAATATCCAATTGACAGCCACTGCTACACATACCTATACAGAGGAGTTTTTGACTGGTACAGATGTCATTTTAAATCTTGACGCTAATGGTGCTCCATTGGAATTAGTAGATGGATGGGATATCCAGCTTTTATACAAGGGTACCTCCATCCGGACTTATACAGCTCAACCAGAAAGTAATACCCTTATGACCGTAACGGATGGCTGGCCATATGTACCACAAGGCAGTACATTAATAGCTTCTATCCATTTGCAAACTGGAGAAACTATTGATATTATATCTGCCGTTTTGGAAGAAATTCCTCAACCTGAGTTTACAACTACCGTATCGGGAAGTACTAGCTATTCGATTTATCAGAGTTCTGGTGCTGAAGAAGCTAATAAAAAGGATGGTTCCAGTATTTTTGATATAAATTCTACAGCAACTATTGCATCTGAGATTTCAGACAATCCTAATTATTCTGATATCTTGACAGTAACTTATTTAACAGATAGCGGACAGAGTTCCGAAGAATTACCTTTTGGGACAGCAACTCAGTTCAACTCACTTGCTTGGCAAAAGCATGAATTGTCTGCGACTGTGTTATTTGATGGTGTTGAAAATACTTCATTGCCATTGGAATGTCATGTTACGGGATTGCCATATGTACCTTCTGTAATGATTGAAGATGATTGGGAATTTGCAAGTTGGAATTGTAAATATGATAATGGCATAATTCAGTTAGGAGGCGTTAGCGGAAGTGGAGAATGTACTGCTACATCAACATTAGCATTTTACATACCGGACAATATAGGAGTAAAATTAAATACAAACGTGACAGTAAGAGCTTCTAAAATTTTCTGGTGGCAGAACACAACATTTACTGTAAATGTGAATGGAACAACTGTTATATCTCAATACAGCGATAATCAAGATAACAATAATACTGGAAAGAATTATTCATTATCGGGAATCGGAACTTTTTCTTCAGGAGCTTATGACGTGAAATTAAATAGTTCATATTCAGCATCAGGCCCTTGGTCTAAAGTTCATACTTTACATATATTATATAACTAATTAAGACTATGTATAAACAAATCCTATACATTCTCTCCCTGATGGGACTGTTCTCGTTTGCTGCTTGTACGAATGAGGAAAGTCCGTTGCTTTCCGAGGGGACGGGTGAGATCCGATTCTCTGTGGTGGATACAACGGAAATAGAGATTGCTACCAGAGCATCGTACTATTTTGATGTGAATAAGTTTAACGTTAGTTTAAACCGAGGAAGTGAACCGATTTTCTCTGATAAGAAATATGGCGATCTTGTAGGAAAAACTTTTACGTATTCTGCAGGTCCGGATTACGTGTTGACAGCAGAAAGCTGTACAGAGGTCGAAGCGGAAAGTGCGAATCAAGGTTGGGGACAAGCACGTGCAAGTGGAAAAGATTCTTTTGCTATCGTCAAAGATGAGTCAAAGACTGTAACGGTCAATTGTGGTGTGGTGAATTCGTCTGTAAGCGTTAAGTTCAGCGACTACATAACCAGTATGTTCACTACCTATTCTATCGAACTCCATGCGACTGATGCAACTAGCCGCACCTTTACGTTCGATAAGAGTAACTATACTTTTAAGACGGCTTATTTCAATGTTGGTGAATCGGGAAGAAAGGTGGCTTATACGGTAAGCTTACCTTCCTTCAAGAATCCTTATACGGGGACATTGACTTTGGAGCCTTCCAAGAGTTACAACCTTTCGGTAAAAGTAGAAGGAGAAGGTACCAATACAACAGTTACACTTGGTATTACCGTAGATGGTACGTTGCTTGAAGAGAAAGTCCTGACGGAAAAGATAAATCCGTATATGTAATCCCCAATATAATTATGGACAAGGCTGTCATATATAGTCTGTGTTTCATAAATACAAGGAGTTATATTATTTTGATATAGCTCCTTGTATTTTTCTAACTATTCGGTATCAAGTATTTATTCTATCACCTCCAGCAGAAAGCTGACCGGCCGGAAGCCGTCGTTGCACGAAATCATGGCCGATCTCTCGTTCTTCATCCATCCTTCGTAAATATTGGTGCCTCCGTGAGCCAGTGTCATTACAAAGGGAGACATACTCTGCCAGGCGCTTTCGCAGAGTCCTTCGGGTTTCTCCCATCCGTTGGCAATGAATACCTGTCCCACATGCATGTCGCAGGCATGTTCCATCGGGTTTTCGTATTCTTCCATCAAGTCCTTGTAGCAGGCCATCCGCATAACGGTGATTCTGATTTTCTTCATGGTCGTGAATCTTTTAGGTTTCCCAAAGTTAATGATTCTGTCCAGAAATAACAAAACTGTCCGAAAGAAGAAAAAAATACTTACCTTTGTTACTTGTCTCGATAATATAAAAGCAATACTTCGGTAAATTTTTACCGATAAATTAAAATTAAACATAGAATCGGCATAATCCGGTTCAAAATTATATTCAAGAGATCATTGAAATAC
>URWP01000117.1 GCA_900551645.1 uncultured Bacteroides sp. | reverse complement strand
GCTATACCACCGTATTCCCTATTCCGGAATCTATCATCCAACGGTATAGCGAAAGTATGAAGCAAAATGAAGGGTACTAAGTATTTTTCAGGTAACCTGTTGCCTTTATTTCCGGCGGATTACAAATCCGCTGTAACAATATACCTTAATAACTTGTCAACAAACTAAAACACTCAAGAACTTACCAGCTAATCCTGATAATATACCCTCTTGACACGATTAGAGACACTGGTCAGTACCTCATACGGAATGGTATCCAACCACTCTGCCAATGTCGTAACAGGCAAAGCATCACCAAAAATAACCACCTTATCTCCTTCCTTGCAATCGATACCCGTCACATCAATCATGCAGACATCCATACAGATATTTCCTACATACGGAGCCTTTTGTCCATTCACCAGACAATAACCATGACCGTTACCCAAATGACGGTTTAATCCATCAGCATAACCAATAGGGATAGCGGCAATACGCGAATCCCGTTGCAAGATTCCTTTGCGGCTATAACCTACTGTCTCGTCAGACGGAACATCATGTATCTGGAGAATCGTTGTCTTCAGGGTACTGATATTGTGCAACACCTTGTTCGTAAACGGGTCAATACCATAAAGACCAATACCCAGGCGTACCATATCGAACTGGGCTCCCGGATAACGTTCGATGCCTGCCGTATTACAGATATGACGCAAAATCTTATGCCTAAAACCCTCCTGCAAAGCAGTAGAAGCCTGCTCGAATGTCTCTATCTGCCGACGGGTGAAACTGTCAAAACGCTCTGCATCACTTCCCACCAGATGTGAAAAGACCGAACGAGGAATCACCGCTGACTGACGGTGAAGACGGTCTATCAGATGCGGAATTTCCTCAGGCAGGAAGCCCAACCGATGCATACCAGTATCTATTTTTATATGAATAGGGAAATTGCTAACTCCTTCATGCTCGGCGGCCTTTATCAGTTCCTCCAGCAAATGAAAGCTATAAACTTCCGGCTCCAACTTGTAATCGAACATGGTACGGAAAGCCGTAACCTCCGGATTCATAATAATAATAGAACTGTTGATACCTGCCTTACGCAAATCGGCTCCCTCATCGGCTACCCCCCCCAGCCAGATAGTCTACCCGTTGATCTTCCAGCGTCTTGGCAATCTCGAATGAACCGGCCCCATAAGCCGAAGCCTTCACCATGCAGACCATCTTGGTCTCTGGTTTCAGCCGGTTACGGTAATAATTCAGATTATCTACCAAAGCATTCAGATTAATTTCCAGAATCGTCTCATGAACCTTCAATTCCAACAAATCGGTTATTGCGTCGAAATGGAAAGCACGTGCTCCTTTAATCAATACCACCTCATTGCGCAACCCATTCAAAATACCGGAATCCATCAATTCTGCCGTCGTACGGAAAAAATATTTCTCTAGTTCGAAACGAGAAGAAGCCGCAGAAATTTCTGGACCTACACCAATAATTTTATCTACACCTCGACTATGTACCAAATCAGCTACCTGACGATAAAGCAAATTACTTGTCTGCCCAGATTCCAGAATATCCGAAAGGATAAGCGTACGTTTACGTCCTTTGTCTTCAGTACGCCGTGCCATGAAATCCAAAGCTATATCCAATGAAGCAAAATCCGAATTGTAACTGTCGTTTATCAACACACATCCGTTCTTACCTTCTTTCACTTCCAACCGCATAGCTACCGGCTCCAGATGCAACATTCGTTCGGCAATCGTTTCAGGAGGCACCATCAGATACAAAGCTACCGCCAGGCAATGAAGTGAATTCTCAATGGAAGCATCATCAATGAACGGAATGCGATATTCCTTGAAGAATCCCAAATAGCGATATTTAATAGTAGTCCCGGTCTCATCCTTCTGTATACGTTCTATGAACAACGGACGTTCGGTATCTTTCATAGACCAAGCTATCTCACGGGCCGTAAACAAAGACTTGGAAACACAACTGCTGATTTGTTCATTGTCACCATTATAAATAATCACATCACAATCTTTGAACAATTGCAGCTTCTCCATACATTTATCCTGAGTAGAAGCAAAATTTTCCTGATGCGCTCCACCAATGTTGGTCAATATACCAATAGTAGGCTGAATTATCGGCTTCAGAGCTTCCATTTCACCCATTTCCGAGATACCAGCCTCGAAAATTCCCAATTCAGTCTGTTCATTCATCATCCAGACAGACAAAGGGACTCCTATCTGCGAATTATAACTACGCGGTGAACGGGTAACAACACGGTCCGGTCCCAGAAGCTGGTACAACCATTCTTTCACTACCGTTTTTCCGTTACTTCCGGTGATTCCGATGACAGGTATCTGGAATTGTTCCCGATGTTTAGCTGCCAACCGTTGCAAAGCCTTCAAAGGTTGAGCTACCTGCAGGAAATTGGCATCCGGATAATCGGTCGGACTTTCCGGCAAATCACTTACTACAAAATTGCGTACACCTCGTGTATAAAGATCAGGAATATATTTATGACCATCGTTTCTTTTGGTCTTCAAGGCAAAAAACAATGTTTCTTCCGGAAAACACAACGAACGGCTGTCAGTAAGAATCCAATCGATAGAAGCCGGTGTGTTTCCTATACACTGTGCTCCTATAATAGAACTTATTTCTTCAATAGTGCTTGACATAACTCGATTTCATTTTGCACATCTAAGTACGGGAATTTTTCTTTTAACGCTTCTATTTTTAACAGTATTTGACTTAAAAAACGCAGATACGCATCCGATTGGGCATCAAACGGACGATGTTCTAACCCTTTACGGATTTTCTCCCACTCCTGCATGACTTTCCGGGTGTCAGAAGTGAAATATGTTTCACAAAAACATTCCCAAATATAATTCACTGCCACCGGAGAAGGATGTAACATATCATCAGCATAGAAACGGTAATCACGAAGTTCGTCCATCAATATCTCATAAGAAGGGAAATAATAACAATAAGAAAGACGGTTACAAAGTTCATCGATAGCCAACAAAAGTACCGACTTATTCAATTGATTTCCATGCATTCCATCCTTAGCATGCCGGATAGGACTGACAGTAAACAGCACTTTTATCCGAGGATTCCGTTCATGAAGTTCCTCTAGCAATTTAAGATAACCGGAAACAATCTCTTCAACCGATAACAGTCGTCGTGTAAAATATCTTTCAGGTAATTTATGGCAGTTCCCTACTATTCTGCCATCTTCTTTCCACTGATATACACGAGCTGTTCCCCATGTAAACAACAGCCAATCGGATGTTCGCAAATGAATGCCTCCATTCTGCATCCTATGGTTGATACGTGTCAGACACTCTTCCAAAGAACGGGAAGAAAAAGAACTATGATGCATCAAACTTAACCAGTTCTCATCATACTTCATCAGATTATCGGGAGTATATAACTTGCCAGTCATCAATTCACGAATCGCTTCCGCAATCGATAACGGATTATACAATACTCCGAATGGATTGACATCACAGGAAAACTTGTTATCAGTCAAACGTTTTCCGATATTCTCGACAAAACAAGACCCCCATAGCATCATCCTGTCAGCATGATTGATAGAGACCTGTCTTAAAGGCAATTCTACTTTTGTACGAAAATCCATAAGCTGTTCTGATACATTAAATTTTCGCACAAATGTAAGCAGATTAGATATATTTATACTATTTTTGTGCAATTAATGTTTAACGAAAACAGGATGGAACAGCAAAATTCATACGAATTGTTGAATAAGATAGATAGCCCGAACGATTTACGAAAGCTACCTGTTACAGCACTGCCAGAAGTCTGTGCCGAGCTCAGAAACAAGATTATAGATGAGCTCTCACGGAATCCGGGACATTTTGGTTCTAACCTGGGAGTGATTGAACTGACTGTTGCCCTTCACTATATCTACCACACCCCTTATGACCGCATAGTTTGGGACGTAGGCCATCAGGCATACGGTCACAAAATTCTTACAGGACGTCGTGACCAGTTCTGTACTAACCGGAAGCTGAACGGATTGCGTCCATTCCCCAGCCCGGAAGAAAGTGAATATGATACCTTTACTTGCGGGCACGCCTCCAATTCCATTTCTGCCGCATTGGGAATGGCAGTAGCAGCTGCCAAGAAAGGAGAAGAAGACCGGCATGTAGTAGCTGTCATCGGTGACGGCTCCATGAGTGGAGGACTGGCTTTCGAAGGTCTGAACAATGCTTCATCTACTCCAAATAACCTGCTCATCATACTGAACGACAATAATATGGCTATTGACCGTAGTGTAGGAGGCATGAAGCAGTATTTGTTAAACATGCATACCTCACAAAGTTATAACCGAATAAGGAATGCCATAGCCCGCAAATGTTACCAATGGGGAATTCTGAATGACGAACGCCGGAAAAGTCTTATCCGCTTCAACAACAGCTTGAAATCGATGCTCATGCAGCAACAAAATATCTTCGAAGGGATGAACATCCGGTATTTCGGTCCCATAGACGGACACGATGTACTGCAACTGACCAAGGTTTTGAAAGAAATCAAGGACATGAAGGGACCGAAATTGCTTCATATCCATACCATTAAAGGAAAAGGATACAAAAAAGCCGAAGAATCAGCTACTATCTGGCATGCTCCCGGTATTTTTGATAAAGCGACCGGTGAACGTCAAGTAGCCGATACCGCAGGACTTCCTCCACTCTTTCAGGATGTTTTCGGAGAAACATTACTGGAACTGGCCCAACAGAACAACCGTATTGTAGGAGTTACACCAGCCATGCCGACCGGATGTTCCATGAATATATTGATGAAAAATATGCCAGACCGTGCTTTCGATGTTGGCATAGCTGAAGGACACGCCGTCACCTTTTCGGGAGGAATGGCAAAAGACGGACTTCTTCCGTTCTGCAACATCTATTCATCTTTCATGCAACGGGCATACGACAACGTAATACACGATGTAGCAATTCAGAAACTGAATGTCGTCCTCTGTCTGGACCGTGCCGGACTGGTAGGAGAAGACGGACCAACCCATCATGGAGTATTCGACCTGGCTTACATGCGCCCTATCCCGAACCTGACTATCGCTTCTCCGTACGACGAACATGAATTGCGCCGGTTAATGTATACTGCCCAACTTCCGGATCAAGGTCCTTTCGTCATCCGCTATCCGCGAGGAAGAGGAGTATTGCCCGACTGGAAATGCCCGCTTGAGGCAGTGGAAGTAGGGAAAGGACGAAAATTGAAAGATGGAAAAGACATTGCCCTTATCAGTCTTGGCCCTATTGGAAACACTGCTGCCCTAGCTATTTCACGGATTGAAAAAGAAACCGGTTGCAGTATCGCCCATTACGACCTCCGTTTTCTGAAACCACTCGACGAAGAAATGCTACATGAAATCGGGAAAAACTTTAACCGGATTGTTACAATAGAAGATGGAGTGTTGAAAGGAGGTATGGGTAGTGCTATCCTGGAATTCATGTCTGACAACGGATATTCCCCTCAAGTAAAACGAATCGGTATTCCCGACCGCTTTATTCAACACGGACCAGTCAAAGACCTCCATGCAATATGCGGAATGGATGAAGCCGGTATCTACCAAATATTAACACAGATAATAACAATATGAAAATCATCATTGCAGGAGCAGGGGCTGTAGGTACCCATCTGGCCAAACTTTTATCTGGAGAAAAACAGGACATCATCCTAATGGATGAAAGTGAAGAGAAACTGGGAAAAATCAGCAACAACCTTGATCTGATGACAGTCAATCACTCACCGACCTCCATCAACGGACAAAAAGCAGCCGGTGTATCCGGTGCCGACCTGTTTATTGCTGTTACTCCCGACGAAAGTCAGAACATGACAGCCTGTATGATTGCCACTCGGTTGGGAGCCAAAAAAACCGTAGCCCGCATTGACAATTATGAATATCTTCTACCCAAGCACAAAGAGTTCTTCGGAACATTAGGAGTCCATTCGCTCATTTACCCAGAAATGCTGGCAGCCAAAGACATTGTGGATGCCGTCAAAATGAGTTGGATCCGACAATGGTGGGAATTCGCCGGAGGCGCACTGATTCTGTTAGGTACCAAAATGCGTGAAACAGCAGAAATTCTGAACGTACCGCTACATGAAATGGGAGGTTCGAATATCCCTTTCCACATCGTAGCCATCAAACGAGGAGCAGAAACTATTATCCCCCGCGGTGATGACAGTATCCGCTTGAATGATATCGTTTATTTTACCACTACTAAAAAATATATTCCATACATCCGAAAAATCTCCGGAAAAGAAAACGAAGCGGATGTACGAAACGTCATGATAATGGGAGGAAGCCGCATTGCCGTACGCGCTACTCAGTACATGCCGAACTATATTCATTGTAAAATTATCGAAAGTAATCCTGCCCGATGTACCCGCTTGACAGAATTGGTAGACGACGGCGTAATGGTCATTAACGGTGACGGACGTGATATGGAACTATTACTGGAAGAAGGTATCAAGAATACAGAAGCCTTTGTAGCACTAACCGAAAGCTCGGAAACGAATATCCTGGCCTGTCTGGCCGCCAAGCGTATGGGAGTCACCAAGACAGTAGCGGAAGTAGAAAATGTAGATTACATCAGTATGGCCGAAAGCCTGGACATCGGCACTGTTATCAATAAAAAATTTATCGCCGCCAGTCACATTTATCAGATGATGCTGGACGCTGATGTCACAAACGTAAAATGTCTTACTTTCGCCAATGCCGATGTAGCCGAATTTACCGTCAAACCCAATTCCTACATAACCAAAGCACCAGTAAAAGATATCGGATTACCTAAAGGAGCTACCATCGGTGGATTGATACGGAATGGTGAAGGTATGTTGGTAACCGGTAATACATTAATCAAGGAAAACGACCATGTAGTAGTGTTCTGTCTAGGGATGATGATTAAGAAACTGGAAAAATTCTTCAATTGAAAGAATCGCAAGAAATGCAAAGCAGACTTAGCAATTTAAGCAGGTCTACTTTGCTTTTTTTCATTTATTTTGATTCATGAGTCAAAATAAATGTCTAACTTTGCAGCCGCAAGAGAAAAACCATATTCATGGAAATCCGTAGAAAAGGTATCATATTACTTCTATTCTTCCTGGCATGTATGTTGACAGGAAAGGGAATTCCTGCCTTTCAGCACCTATATACGGAAGAAATAACAGAAGAACAGCATTTCACCTGTCAGCGGAGAGAATGTGTACAAGAATCCGGAAATGTACCGCTAGACAAAACGATACGTCATCTGTACAATAATCAGATAGCTTATCCTCAATCGATTTCTTGCTATACTCTAACAGACAACTGTTTTGGCAAACTACTTTTCCATATATCCAGAGAAGCGACTCTATTATTCAAATCATCCTTACATGCTCTGCAGCACAGAGCTTATATTTGGTGTCATCCTCTTTCGGGAAGGGCAACCGATTATTATGTATACGGACTTAAGAAACTATTGATTTAGGCTAGAATTATCCTTTTTTTACTTCAGACTGTAAATTCCAGGTATAAACAGGCTGTCTGGAGCATATAGTGCTTGTCTTTCCAATCAAGTACTAGATATTTCTTTGTATCACTACAAAAACTTTACTATATGTTCTTTACATTTATTATTGTCGTCATTCTTACGGCAATAGCCTTAGTGGTAGCCGCCATGACAATCGCTCATCTGATTGCCCCACGGTCTTTTAACCCACAGAAAGGCGAACCGTATGAATGTGGTATCCCCACTCGTGGAGAATCATGGGTACAGTTCCGCGTAGGCTATTACCTGTTTGCCATCCTGTTCCTGATGTTCGACATCGAGACTGTATTCCTTTTCCCATGGGCTGTTGTCGTTGCATCAACCGGTACATACGCATTGGTATCAGCAGCCTGTTTTCTGGGAATCCTCATTTTAGGCTTGGCTTATGCCTGGCGGAAAGGAGCACTGGAATGGAATTAAAAAAACGCACAGAAATCCGCTCAATGGAGTATGAGGATTTCAAGAACAACGATTACCTGGAACGCCTGGTACAACAACTTAATCAGGACGGAGCCGGAATCATCTTGGGCACTGTAGATGAACTAATCAACTGGGGACGTAGCAATTCGTTGTGGTCATTGACCTTCGGTACCAGTTGCTGTGCCATAGAATTCATGGCTTTAGGAGCAGCCCGTTATGACATGGCCCGCTTCGGTTTTGAAGTAACCCGTAACTCTCCCCGCCAAGCAGATATGATTATGGTATTGGGTACCATCACTTACCGCATGGCCCCTGTACTGAAACGTCTGTACGACCAAATGGCTGAGCCCAAATATGTAGTAGCTGTAGGCGGATGCACCACCAGC
>URWP01000116.1 GCA_900551645.1 uncultured Bacteroides sp. | reverse complement strand
GTAGGCATCGATGCGGCGATCGCGCAGGAAAGGCCACCAGCGGCGTACGTTTTCGCTGCGATTCATGTCGATTTCCACAACAAGATTCTCTTCTTTCAAGTTACTGGCTTGTGCCAACAGCTCTCCTTGCGGACCAGCAACGAAGCTGTTTCCCCAAAATTGGATACCATTGGTTTGTCCGGACGGATCGGGTTCAAGTCCTACACGATTGACGGCAATGACCGGTAATCCGTTTGCTACGGCATGTCCACGCTGAACGGTAACCCATGCACCCAATTGACGCATTTTTTCTTCCTGCGTATCGGTACTTTCCCAACCAATGGCAGTAGGATAAATCAACAGTTCTGCTCCTTTTAAGGCCATGATGCGTGCTCCTTCTGGGTACCATTGATCCCAGCATACTTGTACTCCCAATTTACCAATGGAAGTTTCAATGGGTTCGAATCCCAGGTCACCGGGGGTAAAGTAGAACTTTTCGTAATAGGCAGGATCGTCAGGAATATGCATTTTGCGGTACTTCCCGGCCATACTACCATCTGTGTCGAAAACAACGGCTGTATTATGGTATAGACCGGCTGCCCGGCGTTCAAAAAGAGAGGTGACCAACACAATGTGGTAGGCAGCTGCCAGTTCACTGTAAAATCCAGTGGAAGGACCAGGAATCGGTTCGGCCAGGTCGAAAAGATTGGTGTCTTCGGTCTGACAGAAATACGGGGTGTTATGCAGTTCCTGAAGTACTACCAATTGAGCACCTGCCTGCGCTACTGTAGCGATGTTACGGTGCAGTTTTTCGAGGTTGAATTTGATATCGTTGGTGCAGGATTGCTGAACGATACCTACGCGAATGGTTCTTTTCATGTTTTGTATCTTGTTTTTGAGTGGTTGTCTTTGTTGATTTATTTTGTTTTAGATGGGAAAACTCCTTCAGGATATTGCATGGTGACGCAATGTAAGGAACCGTGCTGTTTGATGAGGGCACGGCAGTCTACTCCTATAATTTCGTGATTTGGAAAAGCAATGGACAGTACACGGGCAGCTTCTATATCCTTTTCAGGTTGATTATAGGTTGGATATAATATTGCTTCGTTCATGATGAGGAAGTTGGCGTAGGTAGCAGGTAAGCGTTCACCATCAGTATAAACTGGAGCTGCCATAGGTAACGGAAGCAGACGATAAGGAATCCCTTCGAGTGTACGGAAGCTCTTTAACTGTTTTTCCATGCGATGCAGAGCTTCGTAATGCTCATCGGTGGAATCGGTACATTGTACATAAACAATGGTATGGTTCGGACAGAGTCGGGCAAGGGTATCTACATGACTGTCTGTGTCATCTCCAGCGAGGTAACCGTCTTCTAACCACAATATTTGCTGGAGGTTAAACCGTTCTTTTAGATAGACCTCAATTTCGGCTTTGGAAAGTGTATCGTTGCGATTGGGGGCCAACAAGCAAGGTGCAGTGGTAAGCAAGGTACCTTCTCCGTCGCTCTCAATAGATCCTCCTTCGAGCACAAAATTTCGGCAGTTGATGTAAGTACCGTTCAGTATACCACTTTTATACAAATGGGAGTTGATCTGATTATCCTTGCAAGCGGCAAATTTCATTCCCCAACCGTTGAAGCAGAAATCCAAAAGAAGGGGCTGTTTGTTTGTGTCAAGCAGAGTGATAAACCCGTGGTCGCGTGCCCATGTATCGTTAGTCGGGCAGGGAAAATAATGGATATTATGACGAAAGGGAGTATTTTCCAGTACATCTGGAAACTCCGGAGCTATCAGTAGCAATGGTTGGCGAGTAGCTATTTCAGTGGCCAGTTGTAGAAAGCAGGCTTCTACTTCTTCCAGCATATAGGCCCAGTCCGTATCAGCGTGGGGCCACGTCAATTGGATACAGCTTTGCGGATGCCATTCGGCCGGTAAAAAAAAGTCTTTTTTCATGTGTTATGATATGTTTTTATGTTTATTTCTTTTCAGAACTTGAGTTTCGTATTCTTCTGCGATGCAGAAACCAGTCAAGCAATTCTTTCCAGTCTGTGAAGTCTTTTTTGTAAATCAGACCGATACCTTGGGTAGTCAAGGTTGACTTAGTAAAATAGCGGTCATTAGTTTGATTATATCCACGTAAGCGGAACTCTCCGTTACGTGTCAACAGCCAGATAGCTTCGAAGTCACCGATGAAGTTGGTATTGGCCAATGTATTCTCCTTATAACCGAAATTACCGTTCAGAATCAGGCGGTTGTTCAGCAATCGTCCTGACAGGAAGGCTTCTGCCTCTACGTTGTTCCAACCGTTCTGTCCGGTACTGAGGTTAGTACCGAAGTTCCAGTTCTGGCTGTCAATTACTTGTGAAAGCATATTGTTCAACTGACCTGAGAGAGTGCTGAATGCCAACGAACTGGTTGCCGATGACTGGGCGTTTCCTGCACCGTTATCATAGGGGTAAAACTTACCGATACCAAGCAAATAAATGATCTGGGTATTCATCTGGTCTTCTGTACTGGTCAGACTGCGTACCAGTTCCTGATCTTCTTCATTGACAGTAGGCAATTCCAGATCGAATGACAGATTGGGTGAGGTCATTGGACCGCTCAGGTTCATGATGCAGTTCACACGGATATTACCCCGGGATGTGGTGGCATCCTGAATCAAATCATTCAGAGAGGCAGAATTGACAGTATAAATGGCCTGTACATTTAGGTTGGCTGTTCTCGGGTCTCCGTTGAAAGTTACCGTACCTCCTGGACTTAGGATGAAATCCTTTCGGATAACATTCTGCATGCTTAACTTATAAATACCTTCAGATATGATATAGTTTCCAAAAATCTGAAATTCTCCTTTATTAAAAAAGCTGATACGCAGATTCCCGGTACCCGTTCCTGATATGTTGTCACCAGCTACCGGGTCCATAATAATTCTCATTTGTGCCTGTTCTGTTGGTTCAATCTGTAGGTTGATATGTATGTCCATCGGGGTATCGTTTTCCTCTTGAGCCGTTTTTGCTCTTGTATGGAAGAAATCAGGAACTTCTACTTCTTGCCTTCTTCGAGGTGTTTTATCGATAAAGGTAATGAATTGATTACTGGTAGCTTCAGCTGCGGCTCCCAGTACATAGGTGAAAGAAGTTCGGTTATCGGCCCGCACATCTCCTTCTACAACCAATGTATTGTCTCCTCCGCGCAAAGAGACGTTACCGGTGCTGTAAATGTGGCCATAAAATGGAAATTCAGGGCTGGCTTCATCTGTAGAATAGACCAGCATGTTTCGGGCATTGAACCGAAACCGGTAAGCCAGGTTCTTCAGTTTAGTATGGCTCAACTCACCATTAACTGTTCCTGTATGTCCTTCAGAATCTTTTAGTTGTACATTCTTGAATTGGAAAGACCCTGGAGTAATATGTACGGAATCAGTTTTTGCCTCAAAATAGGTATTAAGGATATCTACCTTGAATCCCATGTTCGCCTTGACATCACCTTCAAGGTCGAGTCCTGAGAAAGGACCAAACAATCGTACATTTCCATAAGCTGCTCCATGTGTATCGCTGAAAATGCCTTTGATAAACGGTTGTAGGAAAGCAAGGTCAGTTCCGCCGGCTTCAATATTCAAATCCAGTCCTTTCAATTTTGGGGAAACGTAACCGTTTACTCGGGTGAACACTGTATCGTTCCAAATATCAGCATTCAGTCGGATACCTCCGATTTCCTTGTCCCAGACTCCTCCGATTTTTGCCTGTCCCAGTAAAGCGTCGTTTAATGAAAAGTCTTTCGCTTCCAGATCCGCCAGTATGTCTGGTTCTGCCAGTACATGTTTCAGATGTACTTTCCCGCTGACCAATGCATAGAACTTGACAGCATGGAACTGAATGATGTCCATGACATATTGCAGGTTAATGTTCTGTAAATCTACCAGACAGGAGTCGGCTTCCGTTTTTCCTAATCGGCCGTTGATTTTCAAGAACTGATTACTATGCTCGAACAGAAAATTGTTTATCTCAACTGTGTCTTGTTCAATCCGGATAGTTGCGGGATGAACGTTCCATACGGTGTCATTAACAATGAACTTACTAGGCTGTAAATCAATCTGTGTACGTAACTTTCCATGTTTTTCCGGATGGTTAAACTGAGTGATGGCCCCAATTCTTCCGCTATAAGTCACTTGGGCATTGTTCCCCCAATAAAGATTTGTGTACAATAGGTCGTTCTTTACTAAAGTGTTCAATGCTAAGTTAATCATTGCTCCCTTGTTGGTCTGGAGCGTGGTGCGTATTAGTCCTTCCAGTTTGTCTCCGGAGTTTTTTAATAGCAGATTACCCGATTCATAATAGCCACCTTTGTAATAAAATTGCGGAAAGGCTCCTTTGACATCAAGCGTCTGATCTTTATCATCGAAATATCCATTCAATGTGACCGGCATGTCTAATTGCAGGGGAATATCTAAAACCTTTTGCAAAAACTCACTGTTATTCAAGTTGAGATTAAAGTGGAAATTGTTGGTTGATTCCGGTAGTTTTTTGTCAGTTGGGAAAAGGGAAGGCAAGTATCTGGTTAAGATACGTAGAATACTGGGCCAGATAGTTTGATAGGAATATCTGCCCTGTAAATCGCCGTTCAAGAAAGGTGAACGGATACTTAGTCTTTTTCCCTCTTCACTGATTTTATCGGCAGAAACACGGAAACTTTGTAGAAAGTAGCTCTTTTCTGTATCCGGATTATCCAGTAAAAGACTGTCAATAGCTATGAACCCTTGCATATCATCAATGTTATGACCGGTAAAATCGGCATTGATATTGAGTGAAATGCCTGTATTCTCATATTTTTCAGTAAGATGCAGATCGTGAGGACGGAAATTGCGTACTGTAGCTTTCAGGTTGAAATCCGGTGATTTCTTTTCAGTCAGGAAACTGCCGTCGATGTGTATGGAACCGTTCTCATCATCCATATACAAACGTCCGTTGAATCCTCCTGGATTATATTCTCCATCCAACGAGATGTCCTTGTATGCATATTGTTTGTATTCCAATGTGGAGATGTGTCCTTTGATGTAGGAGGAAGCATGTCCATTTTGGTATTTTAGTCCATTCAGATTTAAATCGAAGGAGGTATTACCCAATATTTCTTCTTTTCCGAGAAGTTTTCCTAATTGTAGACTGTCACTAGCCACATGACCAGAAAAATTTCGTATCTGTGTCTGGGGATTCTTGTGCATGGTGACATTGGTGTGAATAGCTCCCACATCTGAACGGATTTCGCCATGCATTGTCAATTGAGAGGGTATTCCTGAAATTTTACCGTTAAATCGAATAAACTCGATATTCTTCAATACGGGAGGAATGTCTGTCTTTCCGGTGAAATTGCGTAAAATCCATCCAATACCTTCAGAACCGATTTCTGCTTTAGCTATTTCACTGTAGAAGTGTGGTTCTCGGGTAGGGTCACTACCGTCCATTTGTCCGTTGATATCAATGTCCAACCCTTTTCCCGGAGTCGTGATACGGAGTTTTGACAGTGAAATCTGTTTCCCTTTTCCGTAGAATGCCATACCTACCTGGAACGGACTTGTAACTTCATGAAATGCGGGAACAAACGCCTGTAGGTCAGATAAAGCGACATCAGCATGTAGGCGTCCACGGTATGTAAGAGTATCAGACAGGCTGGTCAATTGGGACATATCTGTGAATTGAGCTACTAGGGTATCTATTTTTAAGGTAGAATTCGGCAGCTCAAGTGTAAATCTCATTGTACGTAAATAATGTCGGTTAGCCATGACCCCTACAGAAAGTTGTTTCAGGTGAAAGCCGCTATGCTCGGTAAAACTCATACGCCGTATATGGGCATTGAGAGAATCGGAAGTTAAGGCTTTCAGTGAAAGCATAGCTGAAAACTCATTGATATTTAAATGACTTGCATTGAATTTTCCTGGAGTGGTGGGGGCTGTCAGTACGTCGTATGCAATATGTCCCCTGCGAATCAATATAGAATTGATACGCAGGTCAATGTTTTTTTCTTTCTTTACTGTATCTTTCGATGCCAGTGCATCAATGATGAATTGAAAGTTAGGTTCGCTGGTAGGAGAGGTCTTCTGTAGTCTGGCTTCCAGTCCGAATAACTGTACACTGTTGACACGGACCTTTTGTTGGCTGAGTGCCGGAACATCAATTTTAGCCGAAAATCGGGGAATGTACAACAAGTCCGCTCCTGCTTGATCCTTTACTCGTAAATCGCTGATGATGATACGGTTCAGTAATCCTAAATCGATATTTCCGATAGAGACTTCTGTGTGAAATAATTGGGAGAGTTCGTTTGACGCAATAACAGAAAGCTTTCGCTGTACAAAGGGAATGTTCAGCGCCAGTATAATTCCGAAATAGAGTGTCAACAGCAAGATGGCTGTGAGTCGGATAGTATGTTTTATGCGAACGAAATGGCTCATAAGTTTTTAAACATACAAAAGTACAAATATCGGAGAAAGTTTCCGATAAATGGAGAGAGTTTTTAAGAATTTTATTTAGGTTATCTTATTATGAAGTATCTGAATGCATAGTGAATGAACAATGTATTGCGTTGAAAGAATGTATGTAAATATTATAAATATTCATTTTTAACTTCCTAAGGGTAAATAAAAGATTAAAAAAGCTGAATTGTGAAAGAATAATTGTGATAAATTGAAAATATATTCAGAATTTTGCATGGAAATAGAAAAATAAAAACCAGGAAGACCGATGGCGTTTCGGTACTGGTAACAAAAGCAAATAAAAGTAATAAGTAATGATGCAAAACAAAAAAATTCCATCACCGTGGGTGTCTTTTCTTCCTATTTTAGTTTTAGTAGTTCTCTTATTCTTTACCATTTCCATTTTTGGATCTGATGCTTTGAGTGGAGGGAGTCAGATTTGTCTGCTTTTCACTACGGCTTTGTGTACGTTGGTCGGAATGGCAGGTTATCGGATACCTTGGAAAGATTTTGAATGTGCTATTGTCAATAACATTATGGGTGTAAGTACAGCCTTGATTATTCTGCTTATCATTGGGGCTCTTTCGGCGGCGTGGATGCTGAGTGGAGTGGTGCCCACCCTTATTTATTATGGTGTACAGATAATTCATCCTCGTTTTTTTCTGGTTTCATGCTGTATCATTTGTGCGGTAGTGTCTGTCATGACCGGTAGTTCGTGGACTACCATTGCCACCATTGGTATTGCGTTGATGGGTATCGGTAAGGCTCAGGGCTTTGCAGAAGGATGGACAGCAGGTGCCATTATTTCCGGGGCTTATTTTGGTGATAAGATTTCCCCTTTGTCGGATACTACAGTGCTGGCATCTTCTGTTACGGATACTCCGTTGTTTACTCATATCCGTTACATGATGTTTACGACTGTGCCTTCTTTAACCATAACGTTGATTCTCTTCGCTGTTGCCGGATTTTTTCACACGATGGATACTACAGAGCATATCGCCTTGTTTACGGACGGGTTGGCAGAACGTTTTCATATTTCTTTGTGGCTCCTTCTGGTTCCGGTGGTTACAGGGATTCTGATAGCCAAGAAGGTCCCTTCTATCATTACGTTGTTCCTTTCCACCTTAATGGCAGTGGTGTTTATGCTGATTTTCCAACCTGAGATAGTAACGGAGATTGCGGGTGACTGTGCCAATCGGGCGACTGCTTTATTTAAAGGAACAATTGTATCTCTTTATTCGGCTACATCTTTGGCGGCACCAACTCCTGAATTGGGGGAATTGATCGCTACCCGAGGAATGAGCGGAATGATGGGGACTATCTGGCTGATTATTTGTGCCATGTGTCTTGGAGGAGCTATGACTGCTTGTGGTATGTTGGGCAGTATTACTTCTTTATTTGTGCGCTTTACCCATCGCTTGGTAGGGTTGGTGGCTTCTACTGTAGGTACAGGACTTTTTCTTAATCTGGCTACGGCCGACCAGTATATTTCCATTATTCTGACGGGCAATATGTTTAAAGGTATTTATGAAAAAGAAGGATATGAATCAAGATTGCTGAGCCGTACAACGGAGGATGCTGTGACGGTTACTTCTGTATTGATTCCTTGGAATACATGCGGTATGACTCAGGCTACTATTCTGGGAGTGCCTACATTGGTCTATCTGCCATATTGCTTCTTCAATTATATCAGTCCGCTAATGAGTATTTTGGTAGCTGCCATCGGTTATAGAATCGTAAAACCTGGCTGTACGGTAAAACCGGAAGCTTGAATTTATGAAAATAGCAAGAAAGGGAAAGGTAATTTTTTAGATTTCCTGGAATTTAATTATTTTTGTTGCCCATATAGATAACTTTAACAATCCATGAAAAAACAAACAACTTTGGCATGCCTTATGGCAGTAGCTTTGGGTGCACAGGCACAGCAAGGGGGAATCTCGGCAGATATGCTGGAACAGATTCGGGGAACTTATAAACATACTGCAGCCGA
>URWP01000115.1 GCA_900551645.1 uncultured Bacteroides sp. | reverse complement strand
AGTGGCTACTGCTACATTCAGCGATTCGCTGGTTTCGCATCCGGCAGGATAGTTTGGGATAAGTATCCGCCGGTTGATTCTTTGACGGATTTCGTTGCTGATTCCGTTCCCTTCATTTCCCATAACAATGATTCCCCGGTCGGCTAATTTTTGGGAATATAGATTATCTCCATCCAGAAAAGTCCCGAACACAGGAGTATCTTTATCAAGCAAACTCAGAAAGTCTGCTAACGGGCAGTAGTGAAGACGTACTCGTGCCAATGCCCCCATGGTAGCCTGTACGCATTTGGGGTTATAGACATCGGCTGTTCCTGTAGAACAGAATATGTCGTGGATACCAAACCAGTCGGCTATACGTACAATGGTTCCCAGATTCCCGGGATCCTGTACATCGTCTAAAGCCAGACAGAGTGTCTGTGCAGGTAGAGTTGTATCTGTAGGATATTCCGGGATTCGGAAGACTGCCAATACCTCTTGTGGATGTTTCAACAGGCTGGCTCGGGTCAACTCTTCTTCGGTCGCTTCAATTATTTCTTCTGCGCAGACTTCTGGGTGGGCAGCCAGCCAGGTGGGAAGCGCTACCAACAGTTGGCATGTAAAATGTCCCAGCAAATCGCTGACCAGTTTGGGACCTTCTGCCAGAAATGCTTTTTCTTCTTTTCTGAATTTCCTCAGTTCCAGTGAACGGATATATTTGATTTTGTTTTTGCTTAGCATCATGAAATGGAAAAAATAATGGATTTTCGGGCAAAGCTAAGAAGATATTTTCAATTATGCTTATATTTGCAAGTAAAATTGCTTGGAAGTCTTGTCTGTATATGAAAAAAACGATTCGATTCTGGGGGCTGTTGTCAGCCTTTTCCCTCTTGTTTAGCGGATGTTCGGTGAGTAAATTCATTCCCGAAGGTTCGTACTTGCTGGATGAGGTCAAGATTGAATCGGACAACAAAGAGGTAAAGTCTTCCGAAATGAACCTTTATGTACGTCAGACACCTAATGCCAAGTGGTTTAGTCTGGTAAAATTCCCCTTATATATCTATAGCGCTTCCGGTACGGATTCTACGCACTGGATGAATAAATTCCTGCGTAAAATAGGAGATGCTCCTCGTATTTATAATGCTACTCTGGCAGAAGAAACCCGTAGTCAGATGCAACAAGCTGTACAGAACAAAGGATATATGGGGGCCCGTGTAGAGCTTAAGGAAGAAAAGAAAGGTAACCGGCTGAAGGCTGTTTATCGGATTACAACAGGAGAGCCTTATACTGTTGGTCATCTTAGCTATGATATCCCCGATTTCAAAGTGCATGATTATTTGATGGCCGATTCTACGCAGTCGTTGCTGGCGGAGGGTATGATACTGGATGTGAATGTACTGGATGCCGAACGTCAACGGATGACGGATATTCTGCAGAATAGAGGATATTATCGGTTCAATAAAGATTTTATTACTTATCAGGCAGATACGTTGTCTGGTAGTAAGAAGGTCGATTTACAATTGAAAGTATTGCCTTATCGGCGGAACCGGGTGGACGCACCGGCTGTGCATCAGCAATATACTCTTCGTTCCGTAAATTATTTGTTGGACCCTGCTCCAGGAGCGTTACCTGTCGGTTCTTTTGCGGATATGGATTCTGTTCAGGTAGAAGGTATCAAGCTGTTTTATCAAGGGGCCCGTCCTTTTCTACGTCCGGGACTTGTAACGGCCTCCAACAGATTGCTTCCGGGAACATTGTATCGTGCCCGGGGTGTACAGAATACTTACTCTTCGTTCAGCCGTTTCAGCATTCTGAAATATACCAATATCCGTTTCCAGGAGGTGTTTGAGAATGATTCGGCTTATCTCGACGCATATGTCACCCTTTCGAAAGGTAAGAATAAATCGTTGGCTTTTGAGATTGAAGGTACGAATTCGGCCGGTGATTTGGGAGCTGCTGCTTCGGTTTCATTCAGTCACCGGAATCTGTTTAAGGGGTCTGAGAATCTGACGTTGAAAGTTCGTGGAGCGTACGAGGCGGTGACAGGGCTGGAAGGGTATGCTAACAGTAACTATATGGAGTATGGAGTGGAGGCTAATTTGAGTTTTCCACAGTTTATGTTCCCTTTCCTGACTTCTGAGTTCAAACGGAGGAGTCGGGCTACTTCGGAAGTTAGTGTCAAATACAACTGGCAGATTCGTCCGGAGTTTGAACGAACCGTGGCCTCTGCAGGATGGAGTTATCGGTGGCAGAACCGTCGGAATACCACTCATCGTTTTGATGTGTTGGATGTGAACTATATTTATATGCCTTATCGTTCGGAGACCTTTACGGAGTATTTGGATTATATGGATGAAATCAATCCTTTGTTGCGTTACAGTTACGAGGATTTGCTGATTGTGCGCCTGGGATATACTTATACGTATAACAGTTCGGGTTCCACAGCTCAAAAAACAGCACAGCGTAACTCGTATTCTATCCGTATTAATGTTGAGGAAGCAGGTAATCTGTTGTATGGTTTCTCGAAACTGTTTCATAAGCATCCGGCAAACGGAGAATCGTACCGGATGGCTAACATTGATTTTGCGCAGTACATTAAGGGAGATTTTGATTTTGCCAAGAATTTCATGATTGACGAAAGAAACTCTCTGGTTTTCCATTTCGGCTTGGGTATCGCTTATCCGTATGGTAACTCTAAGAGTCTGCCTTTCGAGAAGCTGTATTTCTCTGGTGGTGCGAACAGTGTCCGTGGATGGAGTGTCCGCTCTTTGGGTCCCGGTGGCTATCGTGGAAATGAGAATACAATGGATTATGTCAATCATACTGGAGATATCAAGCTGGACTTGAATCTGGAGTACCGGACGCATTTGTTCTGGAAGTTGAAAGGAGCTGCTTTTATTGATGCCGGAAATGTCTGGAATATCCGAAACCGGGAGAACCAGCCGGAAGGGTTGTTCAAGTTTAACCGTTTCTACAAGCAGCTGGCGGTAGCGTACGGGTTAGGAATCCGGTTCGACTTAGATTTTCTGATTCTCCGTTTCGACGGTGGTATGAAAGCCATCAATCCGATGTATACGGGAAAAGACCGTTATCCGATAATCCGTCCAGACTTCGGACGTGATTTTGCTTTTCACTTTGCTGTAGGTTATCCCTTTTAATTATATGACCATGAATATAAATGAACGAAAACTGTATACGAAAGAAGAACTGGAAGCTCTGATTGGTTGGTTCGGGAATATACCGGATTGCCCGAAAGAAATTCAGGTTGATAAGGCTACGTATATTCCTAATCTTGCTGAGACCATTGACCGTTTGGCCGGCCAGGCCCGTATCTGTTATGATAATCCGAAGATGCAGGGATGTATTATTCTGATGGAACGGATTAAAGAAGCCATTGAAAAAAAAGTACAGGTATCCGGTAAAGCTGGATGAGATTTATTTTTCGTACAATGAAAGAAAAAGGCGGTTCCAGACGAATAGCAGTTTAAGCTTCGTTGGGAGCCGCCTTTTTAAGATAAGTTGGTTTTACAGTTGCTGGTCCGAAATCAGTCGGGCGATACGGGTCTTGCTCTGTGCACCTTTGGTAAGCAGGTATACATGCTTGTAGGCCTCGCGGTTAAGCTCGGTCGGCGAACCGTTGATGAGAATGATATTCCGGTCGTTGGCGAATTTCAGGATACCGTTTACGTTGTTCGGGTGTAGTTTCCCGATTTCGTCCATCATACAATGTAGTTTGAAGTCCTTGAACTTGTGCGAAGCCCCTTCTTTGAAAACATACAGCAGCATGATGTTGATCATGGCTTTTACCAGGATATCCGTTCCTTCGGAACCTACATTCGACAGTTTTTCGACGAATCCTGTATCGTTGTTGTTCTCTACAATGCGGAACCGCAGTTCGAACGAGTCGTACAATCGGATATTGTCATACCGGTAAGCATGAATTTCTTTGATGAAATCACGCAGCAGTGCGATGGCTTCCTGTTTCACCAGCTGCTCGTTTTCGGTAGAGAACAGGGTGGTTCCGGGTGCCAGGTCGTATATGTGTTCGTTGTAATACCTTTGAATGGCCCGCAGGCTGTTTACTACCCGGTTGCTGCTTTCCTCCACTTTCATTTCGATGCGTTGGATAACTCCCACGAAATTGCAGGTCTGGAATCCTTTGTTTACCTTGTTGATGAGGTCATGGATATCAGCTTCCGAGGTAGTAAGCATGCTGGTATCCATGCTGATTCGCTTGAATACATCGGAATGTTCGTTGTTGATACGCTTGATGAATTCACTGATTCGGTTTTCGTCAATGAAATCCTGCAGGTCTTCGGCAAAGCGGGTGTATTCCCAGTTCTCGTTCAGTTTGGTCTGGAATTTGAACGTATTGTCTTCACCGAAATGGCCGACAAATGCGTTGATGTGCTGGTGCAGTTCTTTTTGCAAGTCATTGAACTGTTTGTTCAGCTTGGTCAGTTCCTCTATCAGTTCGGTACAACTACGAGTGGTGGGTGAGCCAGCTTCCGTACTTTCCTGTTTGAAGATGTCCTGGTGAGGCCGGTACCATTCGTAGAATTCTATCTTGCGATAGGCTTCCAGATTTGTCAGCAGTTGGTGTACGTTACGGTTGGCTTCCTGTACTTCCTTTTCCAGTTTTTCAATCTGGGTTTCTAGAATTTGTGCTTCCTTTTTCAACGTTTCCTTTTCCTGACGGAGCTGCTGTTCCCGTTCCTCTTTGCCTCGTTGCCATTCCGGTATGTGGTCAATGAGTTCCCGACGGTCTTTCTGGTATTCGATGAGTTGGGTAGCATGGTCTTTGATGAATGTCAGTTCTTCTTCGATGGTATGCAGTTGAAGGGCGTTCTGCTGCAGTTTCTCGGTATCGGCACCCTGTGAATGCAGCTCCTGCTTCATGGCCTGATTGTAAGCCTCTTTTTCATCGCCGATGCGGTTCCGTTCCTCCCGGTCCTCCTGTTCGATGGAGGCCAGTTGTTTCTCCTTTTCCACCTTCAACTGCTGTTGCTGGTCTGTCCAGTTCTTTTTCAGCAAATCCAGTTTATCTTTCTTCTCCTGGTTCAGGTTCTGCAGCTTGTCATCGATGCGTTGCAGTTCCAGTTGCAGCTTCTGTTCTTCAGCCTCCATCAGTTCCAGTTTGTTATGCCGTTCGGTTTCTTCTTTCTTTTTCCAGGTCTCCAGGTCAAGCATGTCTTTCTGATACTGTCTTTCCAGTTTCTCCAGTTCATACTCTTGAGCTGCGATGATGTCCTTCTGCTCCTTGATGCGTGGCTGGTAGGTTGCTTTCAGGCGTTCCTGCAACTGTTCTTTTTCTGTTTGCAGGTGTTGTATCAGGGTAGAGATTTCCCGGATGCGCTTTTCGCCGTTTTCTTTCTCCTGCTGGTAGTCGTCAATAGACTTGATGTGGCGTTCGATGCCGTCCAGGTCGATGGAAATGCCATAGAAGGTATAGCTGTTGTCTACTACCTGTGGTTTCAGGTTCGTTTGCCAGAGAATACCTTCGTCACACAGCTTCCCGATGGTTTCTTCCCATCCTTTCTTGTGCTCTTTCAACCATCCTTGCAGGGAATTCTTATTGTTCCGCAGGAACGTATCCAATTCTTCCACACGGGGACGGAGCACCTGCAGTTCCTGCTGTAACTGGTTCAGCCGACCGTCCAGTTCATTGTTGCCGTCCTGAAATTCTTTCTCCCATTGCAAGGTGATTTCCTTGATAACGAGCTGGCAGTTCTCTATCCGGTTCTTTTTACTCATATGTAGACCGGTGTACGATTGGATGCGATGCTTCAGCTCCTCCTGTTCTTCGGCAAAGAAGCTTTCCTTCTGGCAGAGCTGCATCTGGTATTTCAGCGCTGTCAGTTCCGAATGCAAGCGGTTTTTTTCCGGATTCAACTGTTGCGATAAGGTCTCATATTCCTGGTAAAGAGCTTCTGTTTCAGCTTCACGCTGACGGCCGGTTTCTTCCAGTCGAAGGTTGAAACTGTTGGTTACTTCTTCCCGCTGTCTGATTTTGGCTTCGTGAATCCTGTTCCATTGTTCATCCAGGTTTTGGATAAGGGATTTGTATTTGGCCGAGATTTCAGTATATTGCGAGGTCAGGATGCGCTGTTCTTCCTGCAGGCTTTGGTAGCGGCTTTCCCATTCGTCTTTTTTAGCCGAACGTTCCATAATTTCTTCAATACGGATGCGTGCATATTCCTGTGCTTTCTTTTTTGCTTTCTGCAGGTCGTTAGTCAGGATGGTCAAGACTTCCTGAAGTTTCTCGCAACGCTGTTGCGATTCTTCCTGTAAAGCTTGTTTTCGTGCGCTTAGTCCGGCTTTTCCGTTTTCTGCTTCCCGTTGTTTTTCTTGCCAGGAAGGCAACTGTTCGCCAGCCTGTCTGGCAGCCTGGCGTAGTTCCTTACAGTCTTGTACAAGGGCTGTCTGTTTGCGATTCAGTTCTTGCGAGCATCGGGTGATTTCCTTGCAAAGTTTCTGTGTTTCCTTCTTTTGGAATTCTTCGATGTCGTGCAGACGGGTCTCGAAATTTTTCAGATGTTCCTTATAGCTGTTCAGGTCGACAGCTGTTTCCTCTTCGTTTATGGAGGAAATGATGGTTTTCTTGATGAACTCGGCATCCAGTTTCGAGTTGAGCAGTACGTTCTGGATGGTGCGCGGAATGTTCTGGTACTGTTTACTCTCCATAAGCGAATACTTTTTCAGTTCCGTTTCCACACCGTTTCCGTACAGGATATTCCGGTACTCTTCATAGGTATAGATGATGCGCGAATAGTCTACTTCGTACTTGTCGAGTGCCATACGGATACGTTCTGTTCCGCTGAAGGCAGTACGGTTCTCGTCGATGAAGAATTCTTTGCGGTACGGCGAGTCGATGAAGCGGTAACAGATACGGTTCATCGACTTGTAGGTCAGAATACAGAAAGCTCCCTGTTCGGTAGCCACTTCATAAACGATGTAAGAGTTGGAGTAGGGGAAGTAATATTCGGCGTAGCTCTGTTTTTCTACCGGAATACCCAGTTTTTGGGTGTCGGCGTTGTAGAAAAACAGGATGGCACGCAGGATGGTACTTTTCCCCACTCCCTGAGTGCCGATGAAATGCACGTTTCCGTTCAGGTAGATGTCATCGGCGTAGGGTATGTTGGCGCTGTTGATAAAAATGATTCTATTCAGGTTTCTCATCTTCTTCAGTTTCGTCGTAAATATTGATACTTTCCACTAGTCTCTCCAGATAATGCCAGGAACTCATTACCTTGTATACGTTGTTTTTTTCGTTCTCCTGTTCCAGAAAAGCATCTTTTACCAGTTGGCGGATGATGTTGTCGAGTACATCCTTACGGATTTCCTTGTCGGAAGTATGTTTGCGGATGCTGTCCAGTTTGTTCTGTAACATGACATTGATATTCGCTTCTACCAGAATCTGTTCCGGTTGGAATCGGTACCCCGGTCCGAAACTTTCATTGTATGTCTTGAAAAGGTCCAGAATGTCAATCCAGTAATAGGCACGGGCAATCTTCTGTTCCAGGGTGATGCGCGGTTCTGTTCGTGAAAAATAGAAATATTCATTACCCCGTTCCAGGGTATATCCTATCTGAGCGAAATAGATGCTCAGCGATTCAAAATGGTCGTCTATCTCATCGTACATCTGGCGGATGTTTTCGTCACAGCTGTTCGAGTTGATGAACAGACCTTTCTGCAGGTGGTCGAAAATGTCGGCCGTATGTGCAGGTATCTGTATGTTTAGTTCCATATTTATCAGGCTGGGTAGATTTTTACGTATTCATAATTTTTGTAGATACCAAAGTCTTCACTGATGCGGAAACAATGTTCGTAGAGAGAGACCAGTTGGCAAAACAGGGTGGTCCGTTCCTGCTCGCTCACTTCCCGTTTGAAGGTATGGTGCATCAGGAAGGTGAACAGGTCTTCCGGTTCGGCATCCTTGTCGTTCCATTGGCGTTGGGCCTGCAGTTGCAGGTAGCTTTCCAGGGTCTCGCCGAAGTCGATGAGTTCTTCGTACATGGAGGCAGTGGTCATGTCTTCTTCGCTGAATGCTCCGGCTTCGTTACTTCGGATGATTTCCTTGTATTGCAGATTCTTCCGGACTTTCAGAATGATGGGACGGGCCTCATCGGTATTCAGATACGGAATGGACAGCTTGAACGAAGAGGGGGTATTGCCTTCTACCAGAACCGAATGGTCGTTTTCCATCACTTCGGCCAGATTGCTTTTGGTTCTCAGCTCGAACTGGTCCATAAGCTGCTTGACTTTCCGGATTTTTTCTACCAGAATGACCTGACTCTTAATCTGGTTCAAATAGTTGATGATGTCCTGCTGGGCACGTATCAGGCTGTGTGCCGACAGTTGGAGTTCGCTCCGCAATTCCAGCAGGATACGGTCCAGTTCCTCGTCAGTGGCTTGCTGGAAGAACAGGCGTTCCTCGTATAGAATCAGGTTTTCGGTACTGTC
>URWP01000114.1 GCA_900551645.1 uncultured Bacteroides sp. | reverse complement strand
TTTGTTGCTCAGGTACTTAAAAAGTTATATTTGTAATAGTGTTGCGGAATTAAGGACATATGAAACAGAGGAAACTCCGATAGAAGTATCTGCCGAAACATTGTTGGTGGTAGCGGTTCCGGTATATGGTGGAAAAGTGGCTCCACCGGCTTTGAAGCGGATGAGTGGTTTAAAGTTGTCAGGAACTCCTGTCGTGTTGGTAGCCCTTTACGGGAATCGTGCTTATGAGCAGGCACTGGTAGAATTGGAAGGTTTCATTACCGGAAAAGGAGGCCAGATTGTAGCTGCCGGAGCTTTTGTGGGCGAACATTCATACAGTGTGAAGGCTCATCCGGTAGCTGCCGGTCGTCCGGACGTGCGGGACCTGGAAGTAGCCGAGGCTTTTGGCCGGAATATCCGGTTGAAACTTGATAAGGAACCTGTTGAAACGGTAAACACCGCTGATTTGCCCGACAAGGCAATGGCTACGGAAGAGATGCTCCGTTTCCGGGGCGATGTGCAGGCGGCTTTAAAGGGAGGAGCTGTGGTTCCTCAGACTCCTAGTGTAGATGAAGCGTTGTGTAATCATTGTGGCACCTGTGTCAGCCAATGTCCTACGCAAGCCATTGTTGAAGGAGAAGAAACCATGACGATAGCCGACCGTTGTATCCGTTGCTGTGCTTGTGTCAAAGTCTGTCCGCAGCAGGCACGAACATTCGATACACCTTTCTCGGCATTGCTTAGCAAGCATTTCGGCGAACAGAAAGAAAATAAGATTCTTTTATAGCCGATTCGGGTATCAGTCAGGAGGGTTCTTCAAGAAAAAGTGAGTAAGAAAAAGGCTACGGTGAAATGCTGTGGCTTTTTTATTGTCAGATTGCTTTCATTTGGCGAAGAATGCTTATCTTTATTCTTCAATATTTAACCTGTTTTTAATACGATCGGAGAATGACGAATATTCTTTTACGTAGTTGGAACTGGTGCCGTCGTTTTCGCCATCGGTGCGGATATGGCGTACATTCTCCTTCCGACTTTTTTCTGGTGACATCTGTGGTATATGAATGTTGGCCGTTTTATGCTTATAAGCCGTTACACCATTTGCGTAGAGTAGTGGCCTTTTTGCCACATTATCGTGAGAAAGTCGACCGGTTTCTTTTTCGTCTGGTGAACCATCTTCAACCTTCTTTGTTGATAGAAGTAGGTACTGGAAGTGGCATCAGTACCCGTTATATGTCAGAGGCATGTACTTCGATGCAGGTATATACCTTGGCCGATAAGCGTGAGGATGCGGTTGAGCGTATTCTTTCCGCCAAAGAAAACATCACTTATCTGACAGAAGGAACCATGGATACGTTGGAACGGTTAAAAAAGAAAGGAGTACGGCCAGACCTGGTACATATCGGGAATACACCGTATTACCGGGAGGCTGTGGAGGCTCTATTGCCATTGGCTGTTACCGGTACTTGTTTCATTATCGGAACTCCCTATGCCGATGCCGCAAAGAAAAACTGGTGGAAAGAACTGGTTTCCGATGAACGTACGGGGGTGACTTTCGATTTATATGATGTCGGACTGGTGTTTTTCGACAAGCGGAGAGCTAAGGAACACCGCATCATTAATTTCTTATAGGACACTATTTAAAATCATTACGAATCATGAAGAAAAGTCATATCTATACAAAGACTGGTGATAAAGGTACGACTTCGCTGGTGGGAGGTGTGCGTGTACCGAAAACGCATGTCCGTCTGGAGGCATACGGTACTATTGATGAACTGAATTCTCAGTTAGGGCTGTTGATAACTGCTGTCAATGACGTTCCCAGCAAAGAAATGCTTCAATACATCCAGCATAAACTGTTTGCTGTAGGTTCATACCTGGCTACCGATCAGACTCAAGTGAACTTAAGGGTAGAAAGTCAGGTGAGTGAGGAAAGTATTCTCCGGTTGGAACAGGCGATTGATGAGATAGATGAAATCCTTCCTCCTTGGCGCGGATTTATTCTGCCGGGTGGTTCGTACGAAGCTTCCTTATGTCATGTCTGCCGTACTGTTTGCCGTCGTGCAGAGCGTCGCATGTTGGCATTGGAGGAAAACGGAATAGAAGAAATCGATGAAAAAGTAAAGCGATTTATGAACCGTTTGTCTGACTATCTGTTCATTTTGGCTAGAAAGTTAAACCTTTTAACACAGAATGCTGAAATTTATTGGGATAAAGGTTGTGAATGAAAGAATTTGTTATACTTTTGTGGCTTCGAAATAGCAAAATGTAGAACTTCTAAAATTAGATACTATGTATTGGACATTGGAATTGGCCTCAAAGCTGGAAGATGCTCCTTGGCCAGCAACTAAAGACGAATTGATTGATTATGCTATGCGTTCAGGTGCTCCGTTGGAAGTAATCGAAAACTTGCAGGAAATGGAGGACGAAGGTGAAATCTATGAAAGTATCGAGGATATCTGGCCGGATTATCCGAGCAAGGAAGATTTCTTCTTCAACGAGGAAGAATATTAATAGCCTTTAGAATCAATAAATTGTAAAATATCGGTGGGATGGGCAAATATTTGTCCGTCCCACTGTCATTTTTAGAGAGACTATAATTTCGGCGTTGATTATTTTGTAATAAAGCGGATTAAGCCAAACAGGTATCGGCGGAATCCGGGAATGTATGCAAGGACGCGGTCAAACCATTTGATGCGTTGAGTTACATATTTGACCACAAGTCCGACGTATACCATAGCAAACATGGTACCTACTCCCACGGCACTCCATATCCATTTGCCGAAGAACCAGTAGCTTGCTACTATTGCAAGTATTACCAATGTAGTATCTACTATAATTTTAGCTTTCGGGAAAGGTAATTTGCCAGCCTGACTCACTGCTATGGAGATTCCCTCACCGGGCATTGTTACCGAACCGCATTTGATTTCAAATGCAATACCGATTCCCATGATTGTACATCCTGCCAGTTGAGTCAAAACCTGTATTGTCAATGTATTACATGGCAAGAAGCTGGTCAGCCACATGTTCAGGTCAATCAACCATCCAAAAACAAAACCGATCACAAGTTGAAAAAGCTGGACCAGTTCGAATTCTTTTCTGAGAATGATTATTTGGCATATTACAAATACGAAATTCATGAAAATGGTATAATTCCCGATTGTCCATTCCGGGATAAAACTGACAGGACCAGCCAATGACAGTACATAAGGTAAGGATGATATGACGCTACTTCCCAAATTTGAACGTACACATAGTGCTACTCCCAATGTCATCAGATTTAACGACAGGAGAAGCAGGAAGTGTTGCCAGATAAATGAGATTATCTTTTGTTTTCTGGTCTGTTGAATATTTATTTTCATTCTGTTTTTATTTTGGGCGCAAAGTTAATATTTTTCCATGAATCGGTCGGAGGATGTACTGTGACTTATTTACAGAGTGGCATGATGAAGACCGATGAATTACTTGATTGGGATATACTTTTTGTCAATAGATGTTATAATTTAATCAAAATCATTGGTAGATTTGGTTGGATGCATCCAAAGTTTTACTTTTGAGAAATTTTCCATAGGAAATAAATTGTACAACAATTAATTTTTGAAGAACCATGAAGAAAATTCTTTTTTTGTTGCTGACAGTGTTTACGGTTTCAGCAGCCTGTAGCCATACACCGAAATCATCGGTAGAAGCAGTGCAGGCTGAAGAGAGTAAGGTAATACATCTGACCGAGGCTGAGTTTCTACAGAAGGTCTATGATTATAAGAAAAATCCGGATGAATGGGTATTTGCCGGAGATAAACCGGCTATCGTAGATTTTTATGCTACGTGGTGTGGCCCTTGTCGGCAGGTAGCACCGGTTCTGGAAGAATTGGCCAAAGAGTATGATGGAAAGATTGTTATCTATAAGATCGATACTGATAAGGAACAAGGATTGGCTGCTGCATTCGGTATCCGAAGTATTCCTACTATTCTGTTCATTCCTCGGCAGGGAAAGCCTCAAGTGGCTCAGGGAGCTCTTCCAAAGGAGGAATTGAAGAAAGTCATTGATGAGTTTCTGTTGGATAGCAAGTAATTCCCGGAAATTTCCGGTTGAGTGGACAGCTTCTTGCGGATACCTGTCTTCCATGCGAATAGGGAAGAGGAAGATTCCGGAAGAGGCTGTCTTTCCGTTGTATTGATAGCATAAAAATGAATAGGAGATTCAGTTTTGTGGCACTTATGCTGGTGTCGGTTTGCGGATTGGTGTCACAGACACCGTTGGAGCGACAGCTGGAGAGAAGAGGGTTGATAGATGTCTGTCAGTTGGATTCTACCATTCAGGTACGACTGATGTATGCCCGGCCGGATAATTTTGTAGGGAAAGTACTTTACCGGGAGTTGAACCGGGCTTATCTGTTGCCTGAAACGGCCCGGGCACTGGTAAAGGCCCAGCAGGTCTTGAAGCGTCTGTATCCGGATTATTCCCTCTGTGTATACGATGC
Organism: uncultured Bacteroides sp.; assembly: GCA_900551645.1. Classification (GTDB taxonomy): domain Bacteria; phylum Bacteroidota; class Bacteroidia; order Bacteroidales; family Bacteroidaceae; genus Phocaeicola. The sequence goes on along the minus strand of URWP01000114.1, from coordinate 4,005 downwards.
TACCCGTCCGATGTCTGTACAGCAACAGATGTGGAATACGGTAGCAGGGACTTCCCGAAAAAATTATGTCTCTAATCCTGCCAATGGCGGCGGACTTCACAATTATGGGTTGGCTGTTGATGTGAGTATCGTAGATGCTCATGGTGACTCTATTCCGATGGGGACACGAGTAGACCATTTGGGAAAGGAAGCACATATTGATGATGAGGCGCAGCGGGTAGCTTCCGGAAAACTCTCCCAAAAGGCTTATAGGAACCGGTTGCTTTTACGGAGGGTGATGCGTGAAGCAGGTTTCAAAACCTTACGGAGTGAATGGTGGCATTTTAATTTCAAGTCCCGTGCCGAAGCCAAGGCTTCTTATCAACCTGTTCCTTAGAAACAATTGATTTCTTAATTGATGAATGTATGAATCAGATTTCTCCCGAAACACAGACTTTTATTCGCGAACATCGTCAGGATGATGTCCGTGCATTGGCTTTGCAGGCCAATAAGTATCCGCAGGTGGATATGGCTGAAGCTGTAGTCCAGATTGCCGGTTGGCAGATAGCAGAAAAGAAAGTCCCGTTATGGGCACGGACGGAAGGTATTCTGTACCCTCGGCATTTGTCGATGGAACAATGCTCGTCGGAGGTGACTGCCCGGTACAAAGCTTCGCTGGTGAGTGGAGAATCATTGGCCGATCTGACTGCAGGCTTCGGAGTGGACTGCTCGTTTATGGCCCGGAACTTTAACCGGGTAATTTATGTGGAAAAACAAGAAATTTTGTGTGATTTGGCCCGTCATAATTTTCCGTTGTTAGGATTGTCTCGTATTCAGGTGTGTCAGGCTGACGGAGTGGAGTATTTGCGGCAAATGGAACCTGTAGACTGTCTTTTCCTGGACCCGGCCCGCAGGGACAGTCACGGAGGCAAAACAGTAGCCATTTCGGATTGTGAACCTGATGTGTGTGCCTTAGAATCATTGCTGGTAGAAAATGGGAAGTATGTGTTGGTCAAATTGTCTCCGATGTTGGATATAGGAACAGCGTTACGTGAGTTGAAATACCTGCGGGAAATTCACATTGTGGCTGTTAATAACGAGTGTAAAGAGTTGATAGCTGTGTTGAAAAAGCCTTCAGATAATACTTATTCATCTGATAATGAGGTGAGAGTGTTTTGTGAACAGGCTGTTAATAACTTGTTGACAACTCCTTTCAGCTTTACGCTCTCTGAGGAAAAGAATGCTGCATGTACCTGGGCTGAAGAGGTAGAAGATTACCTGTATGAACCGGGATCTTCCTTATTGAAAGCCGGCCCCTATCGGTTGCTGTCTGAGCGTTATGGAGTCCGGAAACTGCAAGCAAACAGTCATCTGTATACTTCTTTTCATGAAGTGGATTTCCCAGGTCGTCGGTTCAGAGTATTGGAAGTGTCTGATTTCGGAAAGAAGAATTTGAAACAGTTCCTGCAAGGTATAGAGAAGGCCAACCTGACAGTCCGTAATTTCCCGACATCGGTGGTGGAATTACGTAAGAAACTGAAGTTAAAGGAGGGGGGAGACTTGTATCTGTTTGCTACGACCCTACATGGGGGACAAAAAGTGTTGATAAAATGTATAAAGGCATGAGTAAAGTGTTTTCCGAAACATAAACAACGGACCAATTTGAAACAGGGATTGTTCAGATTGGTCCGTTATCTTATTTTCTAATCGGATTATTGTTCTTGCTGTTTGGCTTTGAAAGCCAAGGCGTACATACGCATCTGCTTGACCATGGCCAGCAGTCCGTTGCTACGGGTGGGTGACAAGTGTTCCTTCAGCCCGATTTTTTCGATGAAGTAAAGGTCTGAATTCAGGATTTCGTCAGGAGTATGACCGGACACTACCTTTATCAGTAATGTGATGATACCTTTTACTATCAAGGCATCGCTTTCTGCCTGGAAAATAATTTTTCCGTCATTGTCCAAGTCTGCCTGTAGCCATACACGGCTCTGGCATCCGTCTATCAGGTTTTGTTCGGTCTTGTATTGCGGGTCGAGAGGTTTCTGTTCATTGCCCAAATCTATCAGCAGTTGGTACTTGTCCATCCAATCGTCGAAGTCGCTGAATTCTTCGATGACTTCGTCCTGGAGTTCATTGATTGTTTTCATGATGTTTTTTATATAATGAATTGCTTGAATTATTTTTCATTGTAGATGACTCCCATTACCGTTTGTCCTACAGCCTGTAGAGTGGCTTTGTCGATGTTCTCGATAGTGTCGTCCAGAGTATGCCAGGTCGGATTGAATCCGGTATCACTCTGCATGTCGTAATGGATGATGTCTACGCAAGGTATCTGCCGGAATAGATTGACATAGATATGATCATCGGTGACCTCGCCTCCGTCTTTCTTGATGAAATAATTGTTGTATCCCAGTTTTTCGGCCATGTTCCAGATTTTCTTCATGGCATTGTTGGCGGTACGTTTGGAGTATCTTTCGTACATGAAGGTAGCGTTTTTGCCTCCTACCATATCCAGCAAAATACCAAAACGTGCCTTATAATCGGGCACGTGAGGGATGCGCCCCCAGTATTGAGAACCCAGGCACCAGGTGTCAGGTTTGCGTTGGCCTTCATAAAAATCGGGGGTACCGTAGTCTTCCGCATCGAAGAAGATGATGTCTATACCGATGGCAGGAGCCTGTTGCTGCAGTTGACGGGCGATTTCCAGCAATACACCCACACCGCTGGCTCCGTCGTTGGCACCGTCAATCGGTTTTTTATGGTTGGTCGCTTCGTCCTGGTCTGCATATGGACGGCAGTCCCAGTGTGCGCAAAGCATAACCCGTTTCTTGCTTTCCGGGTTATAGGCGCCAATGATGTTTCGGGCTTTTAACAGCGTTCCGTCGTAAGCCATCAGATCGGTCTGTTGGTTGTAGACTTTTGCGCCGAATTTCTCCAATTGTCCGGCCAGATAGTCTCCGCAGGCGCGGTGAGCGGCAGTGTTCGGAACCCGTGGGCCGAAGTCAGTTTGAGCCTTGACGTAGGCAAAAGCACTGTCTGCATTGAATATTGGCACTTGTACTTCTGCGGCTTCAGCCGTTGTCTCTTCGGTCTGTGTCTGATTTTTCGGACTGCTTCCGCAGGATAGCAATGCAGTTCCTGCCAGAAGTGCGGTAACGGTGAATGTATTTCTGAATAGTTTCATACATAGAAATTTAAAAAGCTTCGGATGCAAAGGTAATCAATTCATAGGAATAGCCGATACAGACGGACATAAAAAACTTCCGCTCTCCGTCCACTGGCAATATCAGTATTCCGGAAGCGGAAGCCTTTTGTTTCAGCGTTTTCCGTGTCGTTGTACTTCTTCCATTATCCGCAGGAAATTGCCTCCCCAGATGAGCCGGATAGCATTTTCGTCGTATCGTTCCAATAACAGACGTCGGGTGAAGTTTATCAGTTCCGACGAGTCATTACAACCGATAATGCCTCCGTCACCGTCGAAGTCTGTTCCGATTCCTACGTGTTCGATTCCTATCAGACTGACCATGTGGTTCAAATGTTCGATAGCATCACAGATGGTAGCTGTTCCTTCTTTCCGTAAAAAGCCTCCGTATAGACAGACCTGTACCACTCCTCCTTGTCGGGCAATGGCTTTCAACTGGTCATCGGTCAGGTTTCGTGGATGGTCGCATAAGGCTCTGCATGACGAATGGGAGCAGACCACCGGTTCCTGACTGATGGCAAGGGTATCGTAGAAACTTTCTTCGCCTGCGTGGGAGAGGTCTATCATCATACCTACGCGGTTCATTTCCCGGATAACCTGTTCACCGAATTTGCTGACTCCTTCATGGGTATCGTTGTAGCGGGCTGACCCGCAGATATCGTTGTTACCGTTATGGCAAAGAGTCATGTATACTACTCCTCTGTCTCGGAAGCGGGCTACGTTTCGGATGTCTTTTCCGATAGCATAACCGTTTTCGATTCCTAACATAATGGCTTTTTTCCCGTTTTGTTTCAGCCGATAGAGGTCATTGGGGGTATAGGCGA
>URWP01000113.1 GCA_900551645.1 uncultured Bacteroides sp. | reverse complement strand
TCCGATACAATGAGAAAACGATTGAGCCATCAACCCTGGATAAACCGATTATCACCTATTTGAATCATGGTGTGAACGACTTTGTGGCCTTTGGTGTAGAAAAAGGCGTACAGGTGAAGCATATTCCGGCTACTCGCTTCAACAAGATAGAAATCATTGTTAAGGATGATGATGGCAATGAATATCTGGCACAATCGGTCGATGCTATGGAATACATCCAGCTATGGAGATCCGATAGTATCTATAACACATGGACATCAACCCAGAATGCGCAAAGAGAAACAGCGTTACTCTTCACCCATCCCTGCAAATTGAAGGATGAGACCACCGCCAATGAAGTGTATCGCATGCCATTCAATGACAGCCGGTTTGGTATTAGCGAAATATGGAACTGGGTTTATATATACGATTCAGTTACTTTCTATACTTCCACAGTACGGGAAATATGCCTGTATAACCGGATAGGATATGACCAGATTACGACAAGACTGTACTCCGATACGATTCACTACGTCAATGGGGGCATGGTAAATCATTATTACATAGATGATCCTGAAATCAGCGAAGAACCTGACATAGAAAAACTTCCTCTGATTTTCGGTAAGGAAGACATCATTGTGCGACATTTTGCGACCAAAGACGACATCCTGAATGCCAGACCAGAAATTGAAACGGTAGCTGAACTGATAAAATTTAAACAGCAAAATGGAAGATTTGAAGAATGGACCACCATAAATAAACCTCCATATGGTAAAGTAACACTCCAAATAACAGTAAAGAGTAAACCTTTCTTAATGACAGTCGCCTATCTCCCCAGATTTGGAAAAGACAATCCGATAGTACGCGACTTCGATTACACATCTGTACGCTATCGCACTATGAACGGAGAAGAAGCAACCTATCAGGACAATATCCCTTTAGATGGTGAGGTGTTGGCTCCGACAATCCTTATCCAATATGGTGAGGGAGAAAATTTCTTTGTAGTAGATGTATATCGCCCTACCCTCGTAAAGGAAATCTTGCTTGACGGCAGCATCATACAGTATCTGAAAGAAGATGAAACTCTGGACTTGCCTTACATTTATAAGGACAGGACACAAGTTAATGATTTCAGTCGCAAAGGCTATCAGGCTTATCCATGCAATAATCTCGGTAATATCTATACAGAGGATTTCATCAATATCTCGGGTAATCCAAGTATCGGGGAAGCAGCTATGAATGCATGGCGTATGGACAGACGTTTCATGGGAAATTTGCTTGATGCGGTGGCTCCTGACTGTCTTGTGATATGCTTCGGCAACTCACAAGCTAATAGTTCTTGGGATGGGGAAAATGCTCTGTTCTGGAATTATGATGTCCGGACAGATCCTGAGCCCATCGATCCTGAAAATGAAGCAGACTCAAAAGATGTAGGCTTGATATTCCAGGACATCCGACATTCTAATAATCTGTCCTGCAATCTTGGATTGGACATCGACGACCCGTGGGCTTGGGACGATATAGAAGAGTCCGTACTGAAATGTTTCGAAGTGGCCAACACCTATGGTATCTACTTCTTCCTAATGAAACCACTGAGAGACATGGATACTGACAAGATACCCGAAGAAATATATAAGCCCTTGTTTGAAAAAAGAGGTGGGCATCTGAGCGATGAAGATAAATTGGGATTAATCAGAATGAGTGATGAATTAGGCTTTGACTGGCCAGAATTTAATATTTTTGTTGACAAAGAATAACAATAAAACAGATATGAATTTCTCCGAATTATATAATAGTAACCGCAAGGCGGTAGAAAGAGCACTCGTAGCCATGTGGTGTGGCGAGTCGAACAATGAAAGTCAGCGTTCTTACATCAAGCAGATAAAGGCACTTATCAGTGACTTGTTTGCTCCCAAGAATGCAGTGCCTGTAGTTCAATGTATGAACTCCTATACACCTGTCTCATCTGATAAGGTTGAAAAAGCTAAGTCCTTGGTAGGTAAACTCTGGACAAAGCCATATCCACCATACGAACATCAGTATAAATGCTGGGATGTATTGCTGAACCAACATACTGCCGACAACAAGCCTAAATCAATCGTTGTAACAACAGGAACCGGCTCAGGTAAAACCGAATGTTTTATGATGCCTTTGGTTCACGACCTTTCTCTCCATTCGCAACCGGGAATGATTCAGGCTCTCTTTCTCTATCCACTGAATGCTCTTATGGAGGACCAGAAAGAACGCTTGGAGGAATTATTGACAAGAGCTGAAGAAACAACAGGAACCAGGCTTACCTACACAGTGTACAATGGTGATCTTCCTGAAATAGAGCCTAAAAGTACCGATACATCGGATGATGCTGATAAGTTACGTAAACGGATTGAGCAGATCACAGGTGGAATGTATGAATTTGTTCAAACTGACCCTAATGAGAAGGGACATTTTGAATTGAGAAATGCAAAATATCCCCACATGGTATACACCCGTAAGGACGTGCGCAATAATCCTCCGCATATTGTTCTGACCAATCCTACCATGTTGGAGTACATTCTGCTGCGTGGAAGTGACGCCAATCTTATTGTAACTGGAAGAAATAGTCTCAGATGGGTGGCCATTGATGAAACGCACTCTTATACAGGGGCTGGCGCAGCCGAGTTGGCCATGCTCCTGCGCCGTGTGCTACTTGCCTTTAAAGTTGATGCGCAGGACATACGGTTTGCGACATCATCAGCAACTTTCGGCAATGGAGAAGATAAGGAAAAAGACGAACGCGAATTGAAAGAGTTCATAGCCGGAATTACAGGAATAAATGCCGACCAGGTAGAAGCTGTGGGTGGTAGCCGTATTGGTGAGACAGAAATTCCACTAGGAGAAGATGAAGAACGATGGAAAAAAATATTCCATTCAGATTACATCTCATTGGATGAATTGTATCCGGTGGAAGCTACCATAAGTGAGAAGTTACAATGGCTGGATGAAATGTGTCAGCGTGAGGAAGACAGATACAAAGCTGCAGGACTGAAAGTTCCTGATATGAAACTGAAGGTGCACTATTTTTACCGTGTACCCAACAATGGGCTTTATGTCCGTCTGAATGAGTTTGCTGATGGTTCTTTCAAAATTTATTCTGAAAATATCACAAGCAAAAAAAGCGATGGTGAGGTTGATTCTTCAGAAGAAGTCCCACTATTAGAATTAAGCCGGTGCAAACATTGCGGAGAATATGTAGCTGTTGCCATGGTCAACAAGGAGGATTGGACATACGAGCCTGTCGCAACAGACGATAGCGATATGTTTGATCTGGATATGGGAGAAGGTGATGACAGTTCAAGCAAGAAGTATGTCATCTTCGGCCTGTCCAAAACAAAAAGTATAAAGGGAGATAACAATGTATCATTCCGTTTGCTTCCTGGAGCCCAGCTGCAACCTGTAACCCCAGCTGATGAAGAGAATACTGACAGCTGGCATGTAGTAGGCAACATTCAAGGCTGTTGCCCTTATTGTAATGCGAAACAAGGAAAGAGCCACAATACAGACAAAGATATTGAAGACGATGCAAATGGAAATATGGAAGACAACCGTCTTCAGAAACTCCGCCTTTCTGCAGATTTTATTTCTCGCATGATGGCACCAAGCATTCTTGATCAGCTGGACAAGGGAGAATCGACAACAGGGGGTATTGTACTTCACGACGGACAGCAATATATCAGTTTTGTAGATAGTCGTCAGGCTGCAGCAAAAGCTACATTGAAGCAGAATCTGGAACAGGAACGTATGTGGTTCTATAGTACGATATATCATGAGATGTGCCGAAGAAGAGCAAACGGAATCACAAAAGAGGCAGCTATGGCTCAAATTATGGCAGATATGCGAACAACTACTGACCCACCTTCAATGATGAAACTGGCCAGCAAATTGCAAAATCTCCAATCACCCGACCCGAATGTGGTACAAAAACAATTGGATGATATGTCATGCAACTATATGACATGGTCAGAGATTGCAGAACTGCTAAAGAAAGATTCTTACTGCCCTGTATTTGCCTCTGTATTTGTGAAACGATCGGGAGAAAGTGACGAAATAGAAGATGGATTACCCTCTGAGGAAATCATCGACAAGTATGTTCAGAGCATTATGGTAATGTATCTGTCACACCGCCCCGCATCGGCAGCTTCACCTGAAAACTTAGGATTGTTCGAGGCTTGCTATCCGCAGCTCAAACAAATAGAATTGCCTGCTGAAGTACAAAGTTTTAACAGCATTCTCAATAATCCGGCTAACCAAATTACTAAAGAGGACTGGCAAAACCTGATGCAGGTTTACCTTGATTACACTGTCCGTAACAACCAGTCATTCTATCTTCGAATTCCTGGAAACGAGAAGATTGACATATTTTCTACAGTGCGCTTTGCCACAGAAAAGCCTCGCCGCCGACCATTTAACAAGCCGAAATTGGAAGAAGGCAAAATATCTCAAGCCCGTATTGTACGATATTTGTGCGCATTGATTGCACGTGATGATCGTTCACTTACCATTAATGATGCCCAGCGTCAGTATTTTAAGGTAATTTCTGATGTTGTAGATGCCCTTTGGAATACATTGACCAGTGACAAATATAAGATTCTTCAGGTGGGGCAACGTCTGAACGATATGGGTAAATTCGTCAATGAAAAAGATAATGCTCCCCGTTTCAACCTGAATGACCTTTGTTTCAAACTTTATGATGACGTGTATCTGTGTGACACAAAAGCAGATGCTGGTCCTCATGCAGTATGTCTTCGACCTATCGGTAATAACTTCAAACGATTCTCGCCTTATCTGGAGGGTGGCACTCCGGTTGAGCTTAGAGAAGAACTGCATGAACATTGGAATGTATTCCCTTACTATGTTGGTTCTGGCAAAAAGGAAGGTGACAGAAAATCAATTGAAACATGGGCGAAAACACATCGGGCATTGCTTTGGAAGCATAATATCTGGGGCACAGATGGCATATTTTCTGACCGTCTGGAAGATATTCATGCTTTTCCAAATCTATTCATTCAGCAGGAACATACAGCCCAAGTGGATAAGAATGTTGCTATAGGACTAAAATCTAAGTTCAAAGACCATACCATTAATATCCTTGCATGCTCAACAACGATGGAGATGGGTGTAGACCTGGGAAACTTGGAAATCGTAATGCTTTCAAGTGTACCTCCAATGCCGGCCAACTACAAACAGCGTGCAGGACGAAGCGGTCGTAATAACAAGGTACGCAGTGCCTGTATCACACTTTGTAGTTCTGATGTGATTGGTCTCCGTACTTTGAGGAACCCGATTGAAAAGATTATAAACCGACCTGTTCGTGTACCGACTGTTGATTTAATGAGCCCGCAGGTCATACAGCGTCATGTGAATTCCTTCCTTGTCCGCTCCTTTGGGGTGTTTACCGACGGTTCGAACGGTGGACGTCTTACTCAGAAAGTTGCAGATTACTACACTCCTTTTGAGGTACGAATAAGCAACGGAAAAATTCTTATATTGAAAAACGGTACAAACGAAACAGACCCAGATGATTTATTAGGTGATCCTAAAGGTACCATGTATGAGAAATTCAATATCTTATGCTCGAAACCTTTGGATAAAGAAATTAGGAAGGATCTGACCAAACTCCTGAAGGGAACATGTTATGATGGCGATCTTACTCAGGTCGTAAAAAACGCACAAGATATAAACGACAGATGTTATGCCGAGTTACGCAACAAACTGGTTGACTACAAAACGGCGTTCTCTGGTAGCGGTAAAATCAGCGATAGGTTCCGTATAAAGCTAAAGATGCAATACATTGAAGTGTTATACAAACGACTTCTCAATTTCTGGGCAACCAGTAGATTCACTCCTAACGCCAACATGCCGGTTAATGTGCTCACTCTCGACTTGAACAGTAACGGTAAGAAAGACTTCTTCACTCCGATGACATCATCTAACCCCTCCTATTCTTTACGTGATGCCATTGCGCAATATGTGCCGGGTAATAGTGTTGTAGTAGATGGTGTGGTATATTCTGTTCGAGGTATCGAAGTAACTAATATGTATGATGACAACCATAAGGCATACAAAACCATCTATCGTAATAGTGATAAGACTGTTATTGACGATCCTAACCTCAGTAACCAAATCAGATGGTCTGTGAATAATGCGAACGGACTGGAGATGATTCAACCGGTTGGTTTTATGCCTGATATGAACGAGAACAATACTCGAATCATGGACAACAATGTCTATACTAGAGTGAGTGCACAGTTGATTGATGCTGACGATTGGCCCAATCACGTGACTGAGCCTCATTTGTTTTCTGTTCGTCGTAATAATGAATCAGGGAATGCCAAGATTCTCTATTACAATGAAGGAAAAGGTTACGGATATTGTTTCTGTCCAGGGTGTAAAAGGACAGTTGTGGAAGAAGATGTAGCCGATAAAAATGATCCTTTAAAATTCCCAATTGATTTCAATCCAATACATGCACAAAAAAAGGAAGGACAATCTCAAAAGCCCAATTATCATTTTGCCATTAGCGGAAAAGAAATGCACAAAGGCTGCAGTTGTTCCAATGATGTTTCCAAAATAAAGCGCAATGTAATTATTGGAGACATGATTCAGACTGACTTTAGCGAAATACGTATCCGACATAAAGGGATGAACAGGTGGATGTCCAACCGTGATGAAGAAGAAAACCTGCTTTTCACACTTGGGATGACATTTACCCAGACACTGGTGGATATTTTAGGGAAGGAACGTGGAGCAGTAGATTTTACGATCATGCCTAACGGTCATATCTGTATCTTTGACTGTAATCCCGGTGGTGCAGGTTATGCCAACCAGATGGCAAATTTGCTTGTGATGAAGGAGGTTATTAAAGCCTCAAAGAAACTTTTGAGTGAAGCCCGTGAAAAGCAGTCTAAGGATATGCTGCTTGACAAATTTACTCTTCGTTACGCAAAGTTCCTCGATATTAATGCAGCTTTAGCGTGGATTGAAGAGGAAGAAGAAGTTGGAGATACTGTTCCACAAAATATCAAAGATGCGTTTCCAAATACTTCTCCATCGCAGGCAACACTATATGACCTGAAGAAAGCGTTTGCTTCTTCACATCAGGATGTTGTATTGTTTGCAGATAACGATTATCAGGAGTGGGATTATGAAGATAATGAGAACGGTTGGCAACCTCAGTTTATGAGTCACTTCGCCATGAAGAGCCACTATACTTCTTTCTGTATCTTAAAGTCAAGGCAAGATAATATATCTGAACCAATTAAGGCCATTTGCCGAGAAATTAAGGCGTGGGCAAAGGGAGATGATATCAAGACCATATCAAACCCATGGGCTGATAAAGACATATATCCTATTGCTTATATTGATGGCTATCTTTATTTTATGAACAACAAGGGAAACGCCCAGCTCAATATTCAATGGGGCAATAACACCATGTTCTTCGTCCGTACAGATAATCCGGCATCAGGTGCCTCTGTAATTGATCTCTCCTACAAACCATCGGCTAAGCTTTTAAAACTGTCTGGAGATAAATATAGAGAAATAAGCACCAGTCAGTTAGGAAATATACTGCAGACTGAATCCGGAGGACTCATAGATCAGTTCATATCCTATGCAAAGCAGAATGCCGGGAAGTTGAAAATCAGTTATCAGGATGAGCACCTGAAGAGTATCATGGGTATTATCATCACCCTCCAGACGATTGAACATATCATAAAACAGATTGGTTCAGAGTTTGACATCAAGTTTATGGTAGAGGCATATAAGGATGATAGAGGAAATGCAGACAGTAGTATATGTGCAAACCAGCCTTCATCTGAGAAACGTGATGCATGGCTTACGTCCCTTACCAAAGCATGGATAGATGATTTGAGTTATGAGCATGGCATAAAAGGTTCTCTTATCCCTGTCGTTTCATTAAATAAGCGAACACTCACTCACTGGCGTGTGCTTACGATTACCTGTGGTAAAAAAAGGCTCTCTATCTATCCTGATGGAGGATTCATCAATGAATGGAACATCGGAAGACAACCTAACGGTGAAAGATTTGATGTGAAGACAATTACTCATGACACAAATATTCATCTGTTTAGAAATAAGGATATAAAAATTGACATAATAATTGAAGACTGTTAAATAGAAAATAATATGAAAGGTGCTGTAAACATAAGCGATTATTTCTATGGTGCTAAGTCTCCTCATGTTTGAAATAACAGAAGACGCATCAGATACAATCCTTCTTGCAGGAGTCATAAACAATCTTTGATGTTGTACTGTAATAGCGAATATACTGGCAGGAAAATGAAAAATTCCTGCCTTTTCCTTTTTAATTTCAAGATATTTTTTTTGATGCAGATAGGCTGCACCATGAGAAAATATATTTGCAGTGTATAAATGCTAAATCAATTCATAAAGTTATGTTTAAGTTTAAAGTAAGTATTCGGCCAACTACAGGTATTAAACCTTTATATACAACAATAGCGACTG
>URWP01000112.1 GCA_900551645.1 uncultured Bacteroides sp. | reverse complement strand
CAGTCGCTATTGTTGTATATAAAGGTTTAATACCTGTAGTTGGCCGAATACTTACCTCCCTTGCTATTGGCTGTATGATTCCCACTATTAAGCCTCATTGGGGACTTGTGCCCTTAGCTAATACTCATGCCGAGCATACTACCAAAAAAGAGGGTGTGTAAATAAACACACCCTCTTCTTTTAATTAAATATTATAATAATATTAGTTCTGAGTTATTGTAGCTTTTACTGGAACTGTTATATAATCAGTTAGAATAACACCCCATCCATAGGTCACTTTTACCTTAATATAAATATTAAAGTCATCATTAACTTTAGTACCATTGTTCTTATAGGTTACGTTACCGCGACCATCTTCCTTAAATTCAATGGTTGAAGGAAGAGCTATTGCTTTAACTTTTTCTCCACCGACTAAAGTAATTTCTTTGGCAGTTGGAACCTCAGTATTCAAGTCACACATTACACTTTCAAAATCAACCTTAGTAGAGAATCGACCATAATAATAATAGTAATTAGTGTATTTAGAGAAGTAACGATCTCGCCAATCATAAGGATTAATCAAATCATTAATCTTAATACTAGATCCTTTTTCACCAAAGTCAACACCATCAATATAATTATCAGCAGCTACCGCAGAGATATTTACAGGTCTGATAAATTTAACTTCAAAATATTTAGATCCCTTAAAGGTTATTTCTACTGTTTTATCGGTAGAACCACAAACATATCCTCTAGCCCCAATATAAGCAAACATTTCACCTGTATTGAGCAATTGTTTAGCTATAGAACTCTGTTTATTATATGTAACGGCATTTTCGAGTCTGGTTCCATTTGTAGCAGAGGTAGCGCCTGTATTATCAACAGTTGCAATCTCTTCTGTTACTCCATTTACTGTAGCATAAAGAATATCGCCTAGAATAGAGAAACTAACATTTACATCTCCAATCTTAGTAACCTTAGTGATTGCTTTATCAAAGAAATATTCAACTTTAGTTACAGCTTTATCAAGAACCACAATTCCCTTGTTTTCACCATCACTCCAAGTTACAAATGGTGAATTAAGATCATTTATAAACAGACAGTGATTAGGATCTGTATCATTTTCTGTTAATGGAACAGAAACACTAAATTTGGCATATGTCTTTTGTGCATCCCAGTAGTTATTTATATACTTAGTAGCATCAATATCATATACTTTCTGTACACCTTCTACTGTTGATTTAAGTTTAAATTCAACATAACTAGCCTTATCTGCAGAATAATATCTAACGATATTTGTTATTTCTTTACCCGCATTAGTCCATAATTGATCTTCTGTAAGTGTCCATGTAACAATATTTGTTTCCGGATTAGTTTCATTCTCTGTAGATTCAACTGTACCGACTCCGTTTACATCAGTTGTTGTAACATCTTCGAATACAGGGTACTTATTACAGAATTGTTCAAAGCTTAATCCTAATTCATTGTAAATTTTCTTGTTAATTTCTTCTACAGAAACAAATCGCATACATGACTTACCACATTCAAATTTAAATGCGTCAACGTTCAAATCGATTGTCTTATTATCAGGATTTACTTTAGTATCAGTAATTCTGACTTTAATATAAGCGACCTTAACAATATTTTCACCATCTAACAGTGTTACACGAATAATTGGAGTACGTCCGATAGCTGCTCTATTACCAACTTCAGGGTCAGCGTCATAAACACGAGCTTCAATTTTTGTATTGTTACTTCCATCTACAAATTTAACGAACTGGTCTTGTGGAGTTGCTGGATTACCAATATTGTAACTATTTACAATTTCAAACTTATATTTAAGTCCCAGCTTATCCAAATCAGCCAATTTGTTTAGACATTTGTCTTCATTTTTCAGCTTATGAGTTTCAACAAGCTTCAGAAGATCCAATTGATCTGTATATTCGAACTCAGCATCTACTGAAACGCCATCTTTATTATCAGACCATACTTTAACATCATCTATATATGATTTTGTATCATAATCATCTATTAAAGTTCTATAATGCAAATCTTCAATTTCATTTACTGAAGGTTTAGCAATTACAATATCATTTAAATCCTCCTTTACTATCGTTGCATAATCAGAAGTAACTGTTTCGCCATTTTCTTTTTTAACCTCAAGAGCTAATAAAGAGATGTATTCTTCTGTTGCGGCACTACCAGTTACATTGACTTTTACGGTAAGAATACCATTTTCAAAAGATTCAAATTCAGCTTTCGCGCCAAAATCCTCACTAGCTTCAGCTCTAGACGACTTGTAATCTACATTCTTCTTAATTACGAAATTAAATTTATCTTTCAATTCTTCAATGTTTGCATTTGAAGGATTAACATGATACTGCGCCTTTATGACTGGATTAATTAATGTCGCCTTTGTTGACTCAACCGATTTTTCTGTTTGTTTATCTTTATTTGCAAGAGTTATCGCGTTATATGAGAATGAACTATAAACCATTCCCGGCACTCCATCTACTACAACTTCTGGTATGAATACAAGTGACTTCAATTCAGATGTTACATAGAATGTCGCTGTATCATCACCAATAGTAATTGTATAACCAATGACCTTTTCTCCATCTTTAATATCTGTAATGGAAGCTCCAGAAGGCTCTTTTACATCTTCAATCTTTGTATCTCCATAATACAAATAGCCATTTTGCCACTTTAACAATTCAGGATTGAAAGTATCAGACGTAGAAGGAAGCGTAGAAGAAGAAACCACTTCACCGTCTTTTAACAAGTTAACATTACCATCTTTAACTTCAAGAGTATATGAAGGCAAATTCGTAGAAGCAGGCAACATAAAAGTCTCGCCATTTCCACCTGTAACGGTGAGCTTACCTGTTGTAGCATCATACACTACTGATGTAACATATTTGCCAGCTGCATCCTGCAAAGTCTTGATATCTGTAACGACCTTATCAACTTGCTCTTGCAAATTAGCGATGTCATCATCATAATCTTTACAAGAAGTAAAAGTTCCTGCCGAAGCGAACAGAAGCGCTCCGAACAGAAGTGCACTTAAATACTTTTTTCTCATAATAAAAATTTTAATTTATAAATTAAAGGCTCTAATTATCAAGCCGATTTGCCCCGTTCCTCATACTAAAAAGCAGCCAAAAGGCAGCTGCAATCGGAGGGACGGATAAGGGACGGTGGAGGGACCAAAAACGGAAAAGAAACAAACAAATACCCCGTCAGAAGACCTTCTGGACGCGATTTTGACAGGTTCTGTAGCCGTGGCGTGAATGAAAAAGTCTTTGTTACTGATTTATTATAAGAGAATTAAGTATTTGGGTACCTGAAAAGAGACGGATGGGGGGCGGAAAGACTACAGAACTGTCGGCTCAGGATGGTATAACTTGAGCAATTGGAAGTTCCGAAAATTGGAAGAATGTTTATTTATGATGCCATTTATGTAGGCTGACTAAGTCACTCTGGATATTGGATGGTATGGTTAACGAGGTTCTATAGCAGATAAAGAGAGAGGTTATGTCCGTGTATATGCTCCGGATGAGCGAAATGGTATAAAAATGGGTGTGAGTTTCTCCCCAGAAACATGCATTATGAGAGAGTGGAAGGTAAGTCTTGAATGAATGATTCAAGTTCCGCAAGTTCAACCTGCTTACTGAGAACTTCTTCTCTACAGCGTTGGGCAAGCTGCGGAACCTGAAGGATGAATAAGTGATTCATCAGTATTTCTTGGTCAGCTTGATCAGTTCGCTGGCACCACCGAACGGGAGGTAAGCTCCTTCCAGGCGGGTTCCTACCAGTTTCTGAGCCAGCAGCACACGAGCCGTAGCATAAACATCGGTCAATACAGCTTCCAGGAAGCCTTGTGGAAATTTATAATCGTGTGTTCCTTTTTCCGGGTTACTTACATATTCCAGGCTGCTCAGGCTGACAACTTCGAGGGTAAAGCGGAAACGCAGGAATGCGGCGATTTCCTTTTCGGGAGTAGTGAAGCCTACCTGTGCCACGATGGTAAGCAGGTTTTTTTTGATATCAGACATAAGTTCGAATCCCATCTGGGGGTGAAGTACTTTCGAGATGTCGGCCAGGATTTCATCGTTCTTGGTAAATCCGTCCTCGGCAATACGCCGAAGACTAATTTTAAGTTCTGCCATAATTTTTTGTATATTAGGTTATTAATTTTCTCTGCACAAATGTAGATAAAAAGATTGATTTACGGATAGCAAATGACAGAAATTAATCGAACGGGAGGGGAGGAAGGTTGTCTACAGCCTGTTGTTTCTGTGTATCGATGATGTGGATGTACTTTTCGGTATGTCGTGTACTGGAATGTCCGGCCAGCGAAGCGGCAGTCTTGATGTTGGCACCGTTGGCCATCAGGTTGGTGATGAAGGTATGGCGGGCACAGTGGAAAGAGATATGTTTTCGGATATCGGCTTTGCGGGTCCATTCGTTCAGCATACGCAGGCAGTAAGAGTGCGATGGGAGGTGGAATACCCGTTCTTCACCTGAGCCTGACTGTACCTTCAACAAGTAGAGGGCACTGGCATTCAGATTCAGGTGGAGTACCGAATGACTGGAATGGCCAGCTACTTTCTTCTGGATAAGAGTCAGTCTTTTTTGGGTGAAATCGATATTCCGGTAGCACAGAAGTTTTACATCGCACCAGCGCAGACCGCTCATGCATGAAAACAGGAAGGCCCGTTTCACTTCCGAATTCCGGCAGGGAGTTAATGCCAGTTGGGTAAGTTCCTTTTCAGAGAGGATTTCTTTCGTTACATCGTTGTATTGGGGCAGGCGGATGCCGTTGGCCGGGTTCTGGAGGATTAGTCCGGATTCTACGCAGGCATTCAGGCACATCTTGAATTTCTTGAAATAATTGACCGGCGAATTTCCATTCAGGTTCCGGTGCAGATAGTCCAGGAAGGAATGGCAGAATCGGGGAGTAATATCATTCAGCAGCAAGACTCCCGTGTGGAATTTCCGTAGCTGGGTAAACACCCCTCGTACCAGCCGGATATCCTTTTGGTGGTATTGTGCCAGGTATTCTTCGGCAAAACTGAAGAAATCGATACGGTTTCCGGTAGTTTGTGGCAGTGTGAAAGGCATTTCGGTGGTACGGAACGGATACCGTTCTTTCAGGTATTCGATTTCTTTCTGTGAGCGTAATACTTTTGCCAGTTGGAGTTTGGCGCGGTTGGTGGCACGGGTGTGCTTGTCGGTAGGGGAGTCCAGAATGATTCCCAGGTATTGCCTTTGGCGTTTCCCGTTGAAACAATAGTCTAGATACAGTGATAAGCGCCCGTTTCGGAGCGATTTTCTTCCAAGTGTGATTCCCATAACATTGAATTTTGACAAAAAAAACTGTATTCCATGAGAAAACAAACTTATAAAGTCTGTTTTTCATGGAATACAGTTTTTTATGAGACGCCGGAATTTCCGGCAAGTCGTTATTCAGGCTTATTCAGCGATACAGATGGTTACGCGGTTTTCGGCCACGGTACCGAACGGCTGTGCGGTATCACCCTTGTAGTCTACCGTGATACGGCTTTCAGTGATACCCTGCGCTTTTAAGACTTCAGCTACGGCTTCGGCACGTTCTTTAGACAAGCGTTCGTTGATACGGGCGTTACCGGTCTGTTTGTCTGCATATCCGCAAAGTGTTACTTTGGCATTGCTGTTCTCCTTCAGATATGATACAAGACTGGTAATTTTACTATTTTCAGAAGAACGGATTTCTGTAGAATTGATAGTAAAGAAGATGTTTTGTGTCATCGGTTTTACTTCTTCTTTTACTACCGGAGCTGGGGCTGGTGCAGGTTCTTCTACCTTTTGTACTGGTGCTGGCGGAGGGGTTGGAGTCGGTTCGTAATAAACCGGTTCAGTGGTCTTAGACGGTTTGCCGAACTTGAATGTGAAACCAGCTAATGCATTGAACTGCCAGTCAGCATTGCCTGCCTTCTTTGAGTTGAACTTGTCGCTCATCACGTTGGCATTGGCTTCGATATTGAAGAATACCTTTTCAGCCAAACGGATAGCTACACCCAATCCGGCACGTCCGGCAGGACCAATCTTGTTCTTGTCCCAATAATTGCCCAATTCATAACCTTGTGCTTTCAGTGCTGTAGCATCGTCATTGTTGAAAGCTCCATTCAGGCCTACTCCAACAAAGAAATACGGGTTGAACAGGCGGTCAGCTTTATATCCGCAGAAAAGATTGCCTAAATCGAGCGTTACATCGACGTTACCCTGCAGGTAGTTATACTTATAAGTAGTAGCCGGGTTTACCCAACCACCTTTGGCCTGCCAGCCGCTTACGCCAAAGCGGAGTCCCCAAATAGGAGTGAACTGGTAACCGAAGTTCAAGGCAGCTGCCGGAGAAATCAGGTCTCCGAAATCAGCTTCTCCTACGGTATAGCCAACTCCACCCTGTACCTGCATGAACCAATGCGGGTTAAATACAGTTTTGCCTTCTTCCTTAATCTGGCGTGTTTCTGTGTTGCCTGTCTGGGCAAACGCTGCAACGGTGCTTAATCCAAGCGCGATTGCGGTAAGATCTCTTCTTAGTTTCATAATCTTTTTTATTTTTGTGTTATACAATTTTCTGTTTTATGGCAGGTTTGTGAATGTAAAGATAGACAAATATTTTTAGATTCTTCTCATTATTCTCTCTTTATTTTTATAAAATTCACATTTTTCACTTTGAAATATGGCTAAAATCCTTTAAATTTCGTCACGTTCCTTAGCTTTTAGATATTTTCTGCATATTTTTGCGCTAATTTCCTGATACCTTGCTGGAAAGCAATGAATCCACCTCCCAATACCCGGTTTCCGTTATAAAATACGGCCGATTGTCCCGGCGTGATGGCTGAAGCTTCTGTCAGGAAGCGTACCAGCAGGTGACCGTTTTCCAGGGGAAAGACCCGGCAGGGAATAGGGCGGCTGCGGTAACGGATACGGACTGAGAGTTCCGGACAAGCAAGCAGTTCCTCCCTGTTTATTATACTGACATCTTCCAGCAGCATGTATTCGGCTTTCAGCTGTTCAGCGTCGCCGATCATTACGGTGTTCTTGGCCGGATTGATTTTCAGTACGTAGGCAGGTTTTCCTAAGGCTATCTCCAACCCCTTGCGCTGGCCGATGGTATAATAGGCGAAACCTTTGT
Source organism: uncultured Bacteroides sp. (assembly GCA_900551645.1). Classification (GTDB taxonomy): domain Bacteria; phylum Bacteroidota; class Bacteroidia; order Bacteroidales; family Bacteroidaceae; genus Phocaeicola. The sequence continues at coordinate 1,348 of URWP01000112.1, read as the reverse complement.
GTTGTCCTAACTTCAATCCTTTGCTGTCTACAAACCAGCCCGGACCAATACGTTCGTCGATGTCGGGACAGTGTTCTTTCAGGAATTCCCGGTAATCTTTGTCGATGAAACAGATTTCCATACTTTCTCCGCCACGGGCTTTTGCTTCAAATCCTTTTTCGGCCAGATAAGTACGTACATCGGCTTTGGTCATGCCTCCTAAAGGGAATATCATCCGCCGGAGGATGGTTTGCGGTAACTTCCAGAGGAAGTAAGACTGGTCCTTGGTAGAATCGTCGCCTGTTACGATGTAACGGTAACCGTCTTTGTCGACCAGCCGGCAGTAATGTCCGGTGGCAATACAGGCACATCCGGTACGATCTGCCCATTCGCAGAGTACCCGTTCCTTGAACATCGGATTGCAGAGTACGCAAGGATTCGGGGTGCGGCCTCGCATGTATTCGTCGATGAAGTAACGGACAATGACCTGACGGAATTCTTCACGCACGTCGGCCACATGGTGTTCGATGCCCAGCCGACGGGCAAGTGACCGGGCTTCCAGCACTTCGTCCGGCTCCTCTTGTCCGGGAGTGGAAAAGTGTGAGGGAACATCCCAGGTGCGTAAGGTGATGCCTACCACTTCATATCCTTGTTCCTGTAGCATGAGGCAGACGGCCGAACTGTCGATACCGCCACTCATACCTACCAGAACACGCTTCTCATTTGTTTGCATAGGTTCTGTTTTTGAGTTTGGAACAAATATAAGAAACAGTTTCAAGAGCCCGCTTAAAATCCGCGATAAAGTCGGTATTCACCCCTTTTTTAAATCTGATTCCGGTTTGTTTCCCCATTCCTTTAAGTATTTCGTTTCAAAGTATCCTACAAATAGATGCCAAGAAAATATTAAATGCCTTTGATATTATAACAAAACAGGTTCGTGAATTGTTCACGGAGCAGGCTGATTTTTTAGGGAAGTATGGTATTTAAAAAATAACAGCTTCTGTGAAAAGCATCTTTTTTCACGGAAACTTTTGTACTTTTGCCGGTATATTCAGAAAAGATATGGAAGAACAATTTGATATACGTGACTATCGGCCTAGCGGCAAGGAACGCGACTTTGAAAACGCCTTGCGTCCGTTGCAGTTCGAGGATTTCAGCGGACAGGACAAGGTGGTAGATAACCTGCGTATCTTTGTCAAGGCGGCCCGTCTGCGGGCGGAAGCGCTGGACCACGTGCTGCTGCACGGACCTCCCGGATTGGGAAAGACTACATTGAGCAATATCATTGCCAACGAACTGGGGGTAGGTTTCAAGGTGACTTCGGGACCGGTACTTGACAAACCGGGCGACCTGGCAGGCGTACTGACCA
>URWP01000111.1 GCA_900551645.1 uncultured Bacteroides sp. | reverse complement strand
TGAGAAACCAATGATATATAACGAAAAAGAGGATGCGACATTTTGACACACCCTCCTTTTTTATTTGCTCAGGAATCCCTATCTTTGGCCCGAAAAAACGAAACATAACCCTTAATCCCTACCACATGAAATACTTGATTGTATCCGATATACACGGAGTGCTTTCTACCCTGGAACAAGTGTTGGATTTTTATCAGAAAAACCAATGTGACATGCTTTGCATTCTGGGAGACATCCTTAATTACGGTCCCCGCCACGAAGTACCTGAAGGAATCAACGCGAAAGGAGTCGCACAACGTCTGAACAGCATGGCCGACCAGATAGTGGCCGTCCGCGGAAATTGCGACTCGGAAGTAGACCAGATGATGCTGGATTTCCCGGTCCTGTCCGATTATCTGCAACTGGTAGACAACGGAAAACGTCTCTTTCTGACACATGGACACATCTACAATGAACAGAATTTCCCCAAAGGCCATCATGATTTCTTCTTTTACGGGCACACTCATCTCTGGAAGTTGGAGCAACCGGAACAGACCGTTATCTGCAACACGGGCTCCATTACCTTACCCAAAGGAGGAAATGTACCGACTTTTGCTGTATACGAAGCCGGAAGCGTAACTATACACCGACTGGACGGAACTCCTATCCGACAGCTGACCCAATCTTTATGATTCTCCAGCATACGAAAAAATCCCTTCAGCTACTCTACGCAGCTGGAGGGATTTCCATTCATAACCGCTTCCTGCAAATAATACAGAATTTACAACTGATAGAACTTTTCCATCATCTCTTTCTTGTATTTCTTTGAAATCAACAATTCTTCACCGATATTGAAAGGCGGATACATGATACACTGGTTCTCTTTTACCATCACCAGATAATTCATATTGATGATATAAGACTGATGAATCTGAACAAAAGAGTTATCGAAACCGCAAAGCTGTTCAGCGGTAGTATTCCGCTTAAGCGGTAAAAATGCTCCGTTAGATAAAGCCACTTCCCAGATTTTCCGGGAAGAAACATATCGGAAATATCCGATTTCCGACGGACGTACAAAACGTAAATCTCCGGTCGGAGTAAATAACATAAAAGGTTTATCTTCATCCAATGTCATCCGTGGAGCAGACACTTCGTTACCGTTCTCTTCCTCCTGCAGCAAACGTTTCATCACAACTTCCATTTCATTGACATCGATAGGTTTCAACAAAAAGTCGAAAGCTCTACTGCGCAATGCATCTATCAGATACTTATTATAAGCTGTATAGAATACTATTTTCATCTGCCAGTCAGTATTTCCCTTTAAACGGGTGGCTACATCCATCCCCATCATGTCAGGAAGTTCCACATCCAGGAACAACAGCTCCGGTTTTGCCTTCTGAACCAGCTTGAGACCGGCAGCACCTGTTCGGGCCACTCCCACGACTGACACTCCCTCGTATTTCTTGAGCAGAAAACAAAGGTTGTCTATTGCACTTTCTTCGTCATCGATGATGACAACTTTCATCTTGGTTTCCATAGCTGTTATTTAAGTTGATAAGAATAATCCAATGGAATTGTAAAACGTATTCTACATCCTCGCTCCCCATTATCCAACGATACATTCTCCACGGTCAGCACAATAGGCTGTTTGTTGCAGGCATTCAGCATCTGGATTGTTTGTGTTATCACCTTCAATCCGGTTCCTGTACCTTTGAAAGCACTGTTCCGTCTGTACCCTCCTCCGTTGTCACAGACAATCACTTCCAGTTCATTGTTCTTCATTGCCTTCACTTCCACCCATAGCTTCTTTTCTCCTTCTTTTGCCCGCAAAGCATGCTTGATGGCATTCTCCACCGGAATCTGAATCAGCATGGATGGAATTTTCACATGAGGCAAAGAAAGAGAACTGTCTATCTGGCGAATATATTCAAAATGTTCAAGTCCTTCACGCTCTAATGCCACATAAGTATCAACAAAATCAAGTTCTTCAGCCAACGAAACAGCCTCTTTATCTGTCAATTCCAGATTCCAACGAATCAACTTGACCAGATTCATCAGTTTGTTCTGCTGAGAAGCACCTTGTGTACTTGCCAATTCACGATTCAATACATTGAATATAAAATGAGGAGATATCCGGTTACGGGCATTTTCCAGACGAAGGGTTGCTACAGCCCGCTGAAGTTTCCATTGTTCACGGTCAGACTTCCGTTTTCTATATATTACGAACAAAGCAGAAACGGCAACTACAAGCAACAAACCAGAGCCCAGGCCATAGGTCACCTGGTGCAGACGAAGCACTTCATTCTCCTGTTGCTGTATCAGCAACTCTTTTTTCATCAGCGTACTGTCCTGCCTGTATTTCAAAGCAATCTCCTCGGTCCGCATCCTGATACGTTCACTCCGGATGGAGTCATCAATCTTCTTGTTCTCAGACTGATAGCGATAAGCAGTCCGGAAATCCCCCTTCTCTGCAAAATAATGTTCCAGATAACGGTTCCGGATGTGCAACATATTAGGTTCAATATATTCCGGCACCACAGCTTGCTTCAGATACTGAGTGGCCAGGTCCACTTTTCCCCGCTTCAATGCCAATTCTATCAACTGGGTATCAATATAATAAAGAGCAGAGATATTACCGGTCTTATGAAAATAATCATAACATTGCTTCAAGTAATAGGTAGCCGAATCGGTCTGATTCATCAGCATGAATACCTCTCCCAAATTCACCATGGTCAGGTTACGCTCAAACTCCAGTTCCGGATACTTGGATACCAATGCCAACGAACGTCTGAAATAAGACAGAGCAGTAGGATAATCATCCCTGAAATAATAAGAATTTCCCCGGTTATTCAGATAAATATGCTTTTCATAAGGCCTCATCTCATCAAAATACTGATAGGCCAGATTGTAATAATAATCACAATCCGCATAATTCCTCAGTTCCATTTCTACCTGTGCCAGTCCGTAATAAGCCGGAAAACGGGCATAATCCGGCAATTGCAGAGAATCCATAACGAACAAACAACGCCGATACCAGGAAGCTCCCCAGTCATATCTGCCGTCGCGCACATAAGCATCCGCCAGATTCAGACAGATATCTGGCATCAACCGTGCTGTACCAGACTGCTGCACATAATGATAAGATTTCTCGAATGCCCAGATCATGGAATCAATCTGAGCCTTACGCCCGAAAAGATTCCCTCTCATATTATAGAAATCTGCCCAGATAGGCAATACTCTCCGGTCTTCCATCCACTTGTTACCGAACACCTCCACTTGTTTCAACATCAGAATAGAGGTATCGAATTTACCTTCATAAAAGGCGGCTTTTGACTTCAGCAACAGACAACGGTAATACAGGAAACTATCGGACGTTATCTGAATCAGACTGTCCACCTTCCGGTTCACACCTTTAGAGTCATCCCCCATTGATGCGGCCAGGTTGAACAAGAAAGTATCCATATCGGCTTTTCTACTATCCGATGAAATCCGATTACACGAAAGGATACTGGTCAGACACCCGACCATCACAACCGTCGATACTATATGTAATAATAACTTTAGTTTCATTTCCAACCAGATTATCCTGCAAAAGTAAACAAGAAGAAAATAGAAACAAAAAATATTTAATATTTTGTTAACCAAGCAGAAAAAAGTTTTACCTTTGAACTAATGAACTTCAAAACCATAAATAATTATGAAAACATTGTCGAATGATAAAATCACGCTACAGATCTCTGAATCAGGAGCCGAACTGACCAGTATCGTAGCCAATGGAAACGAATATTTGTGGCAGGCCGACCCGAAATTCTGGCAACGCCACTCTCCGGTATTATTCCCTATTGTAGGAAGAGTCTGGAACAACCACTATACCCACGAAGGAAAGACTTACGAACTTGGGCAACATGGATTTGCCCGCGACATGGATTTCCAGTTGAGCTATGAAGAAGACAATGCCGTAGTCTATTCCCTGGAAAGCAGTGAAGAAACATTGGCTAAATATCCTTTTCCATTCGTCCTGGAAATTGGCTACCGGTTGAAAGAAAACCATATTGAGGTCATCTGGAACGTACAGAATACAGGCGATAAGGAAATGCACTTCCAGATTGGTGCTCACCCGGCATTCTATTACAGAGATTTCAACGCACTGGATGAAGTACATGCCTATGTCGGGATAGGTCCCGACGCAAAAGGACTTCAATACATCTCTCCGATGGAAAAAGGATGCGTATCTCCTACCCGACATACACTGAATACCAAAGACGGACTGATGGAAATAGGACATGAAACCTTCGCCTGCGATACTTACATCTTCGATAACAGCCAGGTAAACCGACTTGTACTCTGCGACAAGGAAAAGAAACCTTACCTGAGCATGAAGTTCGCTACACCACTGGTAGCCATCTGGTCGCCCAGCGCTGTGCATCCGGATGTTCCCTTCATCTGTCTGGAGCCCTGGTACGGACGATGCGACCAGGTAGGTTATGACGGCGAGTTCAAAGACCGGGAATGGATGCAACACCTGAAACCGGGAAAGAGCTTTACCGGCGGATATACCATTACCCTGGAAGATATCTGATTACCCAATAGCATTCTTAAAAAATAAAGTGTGACGAAGATTCCGGATGTTTCAAACCTCCGAATCTTCGTCATGCTTTTTGGAAAGCAAAAAGATAAGGCATGACAGTTTCACAACTACCATGCCCGAAATGAGAAAGTTTATGTTTGCAAAAATGAGTGTTTCCTCTGATTCGTCAGAAAATCATCCCTAAACGGAAACCCAGGCTATGTAAACCTGTTACTTCACCTGTAAGTGTCTGTACACGATTAGGGTATTTTTCACAAAAAGCCATTCCAAATGCCAGACATAAAAGGAAAAAGCTTTTTCATGACCGAAACCTTTATTGATATAGTTTAGTTAGAATGTTGAGCCCTGGAAAACTGTACTCTGAGAAGAAGGTATCAATTGTCCGTTCAGAGTCAGCTGGTTGGAGTTGAAGTTAGGATTTACCGTTACCGAAGCCTGATTACCTCCATTATAAAGCGTAATGTTTACAGTAGCAGAAATAGCCGTTCCCATAACATTCATCGCTACATATACATTACCTGTTTTATCGGTCGTCACCCGATAACCGGAAACAGAACCCTGCACCGTAATTCCACCCAGACCATTCGGACCGGCTGCCGGTACATTGAAAGCAATCTGTACAACCGCCTGATCACCGTGTACAGACACAAAATTAGTATTGGAAGACACAAAAGCTGTCTGTCCGTACTTGAAGACCACCTGATTGGCCTCTAACGTAAAGGCCCGATTGTTGACAGCCTGAAAAGCCTGGCTGAACTGCAGGCTATCCTGACGCTCTTCCTGCGCTTTACGTTCCTCACGCCTTTGCTCGCGCAACAGTTTTTTCTGGTTCTGCGCATGGATTTGCCCGAGAGCCACCCATAAAGCTAACACCACAAATGATACAATTCTTCTCATAATCTATTAAGTTTAGTTTAGTTTCTCAGTATAAACAAATCAAATCAAGTTTTTACTGACCTCCGACCAATAAAAAAAACTAATAGATGTTATTCCTATCAATTAATTGCTTATATTTAAGGAGAAAAATGATAGAAATCTTAAAAAACCGCGCCTTATGAACAATTTGACTGATATCACCATCCTGATTGCCGTCATTGCATTGGCCTTATGGCCCATCACTCTCTTTGCGCTACGGCTTATCCACGAACGGAAAAAGAAACTGGAACACATCGAACGGATGAGTCGCAACGAACTGGATGACATCTCCACCCAGGATCTGGTCATCAGTACCCTAAAGAAAATAGGTTGCCAGCCTTCCATCAATCAGGAAGGAAACGTCACCTTCAAGTATCAGGGAGACGATTTCTACATCGCCGCCGAAGAAGAAAGCCGTTTCATCATGATCTGGAATCCGTGGTGGGGCTCCATTTCTGCCGACAATGAGGCTTTTCCCTATCTGAAGGAATTCATCAATCTGGTGAATGTAAACTCACTGGTCACCACCGTGTACATGGCCGATGAAGATGAAAAGACCATCGGTCTTCACTCCCGTTGCCATACCTATTTCTCCCCTAACGAAGGCGAGCTGGAAGAACACCTGAAGCTATTACTCGATTCTTTCTTCGATACCCATAATGCCATCAAGGACAACATGAACCAACTTGGTTCGGCCGCGGCCGAAGCGGAAGAAAAGAAAGACCGTGTCAAGGTGAAAGGATTTGCGGCATATAAAGAGAACACAACTCCCATCCAGACACAGACAGAAAAACAAACGGACATCTGACATCAAACGTCCGCATGTCTTAATCAAAACGTCCGTTTGTTTTAACTCAGACAAACGGACGTTTTGCATTGTATATCCGGACCGGTTTTCAGTCCTTTCCATTGAAGACCAATCGGCCTGTATCATATCCCCGTTTACGGAGCTTGTCAAGAAGTTCCTCCAGTACATCATCAGGCAACGTTTCTTCGCGGCTCATAATCCAAAGATACTTATCGCTACTGCTCCCTATCAGTACATACCGATAGTCCGGATCAATATCCAAAACATAATAATCGGCATAAAACCATAAGAAGAAAGATACCTTCAACTTTCCCGGGTCATTCGCATCCGGCTGCTTGGCCTTTCCTTTGATTTCCTTATACTTTCCGTCCTTATACCCCGCATTCAAGACTTCGATACGTCCGTTTTCAAGCAAACGATATGTAGCGCTGACGCGACTCATACCCTTCTCGAAGCGGTGGTCATAACGGGCTATTTCATACCATTTTCCCATAAAACGAGGAATATCCAAAGTCTGCACCGTACGGTTATCTATCCCGATATCCTTACTTTCGGTACGACAACCGCCAAATCCCAACAACGTACATAAAAGAATCAGTATGTTCTTCATAGGCTTTCCGTTTAATATCTACATTCTCAGAACCTTCTGAAACAAAGATAAACAATTTATGCCAATAACCGTAACAGCACAATACTGTTTTTTTTGATTCTGACAGACAGAAAAAAGCCCGTTCCTAGGCAATATAAATTTCCATAGAAACGGGCATCCAGTTTTTATAAGCAAATATTTTTTACTCTTTCCGCATACTGAACTCGCAACCGCAATACTGCTGGTTGTAGAAGTCATATTCCTTGATGATGGCAATACGTCGCTCGCTCAAACCACCTTTCCGCCAGTTCTGGTCCCACCAGGTTACATCCGGAAAGGCCTCGACGGCAAACCGTCCGGCCTCGTTTATCTGGTCCAGACTTTTCCAGCGTGAAGAAGCCAGGGTTGTGGTGATGACCGAAAATCCGTGTTCGTGAGCATAACGGGCCGTATCAGCCAAACGGAGTTTGAAACATTTCAGGCAACGTCCGCCCCGTTCGGGTTCCTGCTCCAGTCCCTGCACCGCACATCGCCACGCTTCGTGGTCATAATCCGCATCCACAATGTCCAGTCCCAAAGAAGTAGCATAACGTGTACATTCGTCCTTCCGGATGAGGTATTCTTCCAGCGGATAGATGTTCGGGTTACAATAATAGATGGTAGGACGGATGCCGTGCTGCATCAGGCATTCGATGATAGCCGACGAGCAAGGCGCACAACAGGTATGCAGCAACACCTTATCGGCGCCGCCCGGTACTTCCAGTTCAAACTTCTTCTTTTTCATCATGCCTCCTCTTCTTCACCGAACAAAGGTACCAGCAGTTCCGGAACATGTACACCTTTCCGTTTGATTTCTTCCAGGCAATTCCGGCCCTTTTCACTGAGCGCAAAATACATCTGACGTTTATCCTGTTCACCCAAACTACGGATTACCAGTTCTTTCGTTTCGACAGAACGGAGTACCTTCGAGGCATGCGAAGGAGTCATCCCTGTACGTTCTACAATAACGCTGGCCGTTACCGTCTCCTGTCCGATGCTGCAAAGCGCCATCGCCTCGTTCAGCGTCACCTGATAATTGGCTATCAGGTCGGCTTCCAAGTCAGAGAGAGCCTTGAACAGCTCTCTCATCCTGCATATACATTGAATTTTTTCCATAATCAAATAAAGAGATTCACGTTGGCCTCTTCGGCACGGCTCATGTAAGTGGCCACACCGCCTACGGTAACTTCATCCAGCAACTCTTCTTTCCGGATGCCCATGACATCCATCGACATCTGGCAAGCAATAAATTCCACGCCATTGTCCAAGGCTTGCTGACGCAAGGATTCCAACGAATCCACCCCTTTCCGTTTCATGAGGTAACGCATCATCTTGCTACCGATTCCACCCATGTTCATCTTCGAGAGCTTCAGCTTCAATGAACTGGAAGGAAGCATCTTGCCAAACATCCAACCGAAAAAGTCTTTCTCCACCTTCGGTTTCCGTACTTTCTTGATGGCGTTGAGTCCCCAGAACGTGAAAAATACCGTCACCTTCTGTCCCGTAGCCGCCGCGCCGTTAGCCAGCACAAAAGTAGCCAAAGTTTTGTCAAGGTCATCACTGAAAAGAATGAAAGTTTTTCCTTTCTCTCCCACGTCCTGACGGGAA
>URWP01000110.1 GCA_900551645.1 uncultured Bacteroides sp. | reverse complement strand
AGAACATCTGGGAGAATGCCACGAGGCCTACAGAGGAGCTATGAGTGCATTGGGTGCCGATATATCGGTAATGGGTACGAATCCGGCCGGTATTGGTCTTTTCCGAAGTCATGATGTCTCTTTATCTTTTGGTTTCAATAAGAACGTGACGAATAGCAGTTTTGAGGGGACACAGGTGAAAGATGAACGAACAAAGGCTTCTTTTGATCAGGTAGGATTTGTCTACAGTACAAAAATCGGTAACAAGACCAGCCTCCGTTATTTCAATATCGGTTTCAATTATCATAAGTTGGCTAATTTCAACAGACAGTTCTCGTCCAGAGGAAATCTGAACGGCTCTTCCTTAAGCTGGCAGATGCAGGACATGATGTTGGGTACGGGAGCTTATCAGGATCAGGCCAGTTATGATGCGTTGTTGGATGCGGAGAATCCGTATACTTCTTCTTACTATTATGGTACTCCTTTTTTGGGTTCAATGGGAGTCCGTACCGGATTGGTAGACGATGTGACAGGTGAGGATGGTTCGTTCGGTATGATGGGATGGAACGGTGCCAGCGGTGATTATTTCAGTCGGGAAGAAGGAGGTATCAATGCCTATGATATCAATCTTTCGTTCAATGTGCAGGACCGTTTCTATTTCGGAGCCACTTTAGGCGTATATGATATTAATTACAGTCGTTATTCTTCTTATTATGAAACTGTGCTGGATGATAACGGAAATGATAACGGTAGCTTTCAGTTGAATAACTGGTTTACTACAGACGGGGCTGGTCTGGACTTGAAATTAGGAGTAATTTTCCGACCGATGGAATATTCTCCGTTCCGTATCGGATTTGCTGTGCATACCCCTATCTGGTATTCGTTGAATGACCGTTACACAGCTACGTTGGGTACGGATATCCTGGCTTTTCCGCAGTCTTATAACGAAAACTTGTCGGACTATTATGCACCGGATGCCAGCTATCTTTTGGAATATCAGTTAGCTACTCCGTGGAAGTTCAATGTCAGTATGGGAACTACATTCAGCAATGTGCTGGCTGTAGATGCTGAGTATGAGTTTGCTAATTATGCTAAGGCGAACTATAAGGATGCCGGCGGATATGAACTGGCTGCTGCCAATGAGGCTGTAGGCAAGTATTTGAAGAATGTGCACACATTCCGTATCGGTATGGAGGCTAAATTCTCTCCGCAGTTCAGTTTCCGTGCGGGTTATAATTATGTGTCTTCTCCGATTGCAGATAATTCTGCCCGGTATGTACCTAATCTTTCTACCAATAAATCTGATTATATCTGGTTTGATGAAACACGTACAGATCCGGAATATCACAACCTGAAAGCACGTAACACCCTGACATTAGGCTTAGGATACAGAGGAAAGAGTATCTATGCTGATGTGGCTTATAAGTATGATTTCTACAAGTCGGATTTCTATATGTTTGATGATTACCGTTTTTCTGATGATGGCAATAGTATTGTAGGTAGAAATTCTGCTGCTAAGGTCGATCATGACCGTCATCAACTGCTCTTTACACTGGGTATGCGATTCTAGCTCATTGTATATAATTTTTAAGATAAAGTCCCGAAGGTGTAGTTGCTTGTTAAGGCTTCTGCACCTTTTTTTATTTGCTCTGTTGATGGCGGTATTCTTTCTTTTTCCAGAAGTTAAATCCTGCATATATGCGGAGGCTGCCGAATGAATTGGTCATCGAGAAATTGTCTTTCCTGTAATCGTAGGTGTGAAGTACAAGCGATGCTCCTACGTAATATTTCCCATTGTTCCAGGTAATTCCGGCACGGGTTATCAGATCGAAGTTGATGTCTTTTACCCATCCTAGCCAATTGTTCTGACTATTGGCCAATGTGTCGTCTATACGTGCTTTTTTGTATGCGATGGCTGGAAGAAGAGATAGATTGAGCAAACAATTTCTGGCAAAGACCCAGTTATACCCGTATCCTACACTTAGGTTATAATCGTTGTATGTTACTTTTTCAAAGGTGAGCGAAGGACGTAGTTGTTCCTGGATTTCGGGGGGAAGTAAAGTATGGTCGAAACTGATGTTATGCTGGGAATATGAGAAGCCAGCCAATACAGAGCCACAGCTTTTGCGCTGGTTGGTGGACTGACTATAGGCTGCCGGATAGGAAAATCGTTTGTAGTTGAATATCCAATAGGCGTTCAGACCTTTAATGTTACTCTGTAGTCCATTGAATTTAATTCCTTCATAGTTGTTTTGGGTAATGATGTTGGTGTATGAACTTAGCTTGAAGTTACTGCCGGTTTTACGGTAGTATAAGTCTACTCCAAAGCGTGAACTGTAAAGGTTGAATACGATTTCTTTTCGTGGAGCCTGGTCTTTGGCTTTTCCCAACAGTTTTTTGATGTCGAATGAGAGTCCCAGAAATATCCAGCGCCATCCGAAATAAATTCCGATTTTTGTATTGGCGGTAGGGGCGAAATTCAGACTTTGACTTCCATCGTTCCCATTGCTTCCTAACCGGTAATGCTCGAACCATGTGCTCTGTTCAAGCATGAACGCTAAGTTGTATTGATTAGGAGAAATGTATGTGGTATCTATGTCATTCAGCTTTCTTCCTACCTTAGTCAGTTCTCGCTTGGATATCTGATAAGCACTCCGGGCACCGCTGGCCAATAAATGCAGCGGAGTCCGTTCTTCTGTGACAGGTACCGGCGCAACAGAGAGGCTATCCTGTGTTTCCGTTTGTGCATGTATGGAGGTAAGCGGTAACCCTGAGATAGTAACGAATAGTCCATATAGAATGTTTCGTCGGTATGCCATAAGAGATGGCTTAAAGTTTGTTTAAAATACGGTCCATAACCCAATTGGTGGGAGTTGCACTGATACCGTCGCATGTACAGATGGCTTTTCCTTGCAGATGTTCTACTACGGTCTGGATGAGTGGAAGCTGTACATGTGGTGGATTGGGTGGCAGGATTTCTTCTCTTCCCCGTTCGGTATGCAGGCCGATAGGTTCATAGGTAAATACGGAAAAACAGATCATTCCTTTGTCTCCGATAATTTCTATGCGGTCTTCTTTAGCCGATTCGTGGGCTACGAAACACCACGAGCCTGAACCAGGGAGTCCTGACTCGAATTTGAAACAGGCACTGATAGTGTCTTCGGCTTCGTAAAGCCCACCTCGGTTACTTTTATATCCTTCTGCTTCAAGAATACATCCGAACATATCTTGTAACAAATCCAGTTGATGGGGAGCCAGATCATAGAAGTAGCCACCTCCAGCAATATCCGGTTGCACGCGCCAAGGCAGGTTTTTACTGTTATAATCCAGGTTGCGTGGAGGTTGTGCAAAACGTATCTGTACGTTGATGACATTTCCTATTTCTCCTTCTTCAACCAGTTGGCGTACTTTTTGGAAGTATGGCAAATAGCGGCGGTAGTAGGCTACAAAGCAAGGTACTCCCGTTTCCTGCGAAATACGGTTAATGCGGGCACAGTCCTCGTAACTGGCGGCCATCGGTTTTTCGATATAAACCGGTTTCCCGGCTTTCATGGCCATAATGGCAAAAGTTGCGTGTGAAGAGGGAGGGGTAGCGATGTAAATGGCATTTACGTTTTCATCGCCGATAAGCTCTTGGGCATCAGTATACCAGTTCGGTATGTTATGACGGATAGCATACGATTTGACTTTTTCTTCGTCACGGCTCATGACGGCTACTACCTTGGAACCTTTAATCATATTGAAAGCTGGACCGCTTTTTTTCTCGGTGACTTCACCGCAACCGATGAATCCCCACCGTACTTCTTTCAGTTTCATCATCGTTCAGGGATTATTTAGTTGAAATATTTCTTATAGATTTTCTGATAGCTTGGGGTTTTCAAGTATTGTTCCAACCATACATTCAAGGTATCGTATAAAATCGGGGAGTGCTTGCCGATTCCCCATGCGTAAAATTGCGTAAAGCTGATGCTTTTGCTGATATCGAGGTTGGGATAATCCTTTATCGAAGCTTGAGCCAGACTCTCATCGCATACTGCATAATCAATCTCACCTTCAGATACCATGGCTAACAATTGTTCTGGACCGTATTTGTCGATTTCGCAAACGTAAATGGTATCTGCTATTTCGTTAATAAGGTTGTGGATGCGGATAAGTGCCGGTGAATGGCTGACTATATGGAGGGTCTTATGAGCCAGTTCCAGCTGATTGTCTATATACAGACTGTCTTTGCCTTCTTCCTTTTTCCGTTGTACCAATACCTGTTTGCTAAGTAACAGCGGATGAGTGAAAAGCAATGAATCCTTCTGACTGCTTGTGACAACGGTACCTGTAGCTATCAGATCATAGCGACCTTCCTGTAGTCCTTTTATTCTTTGCTGATAACTCATTTCGGGAGTAACCTCCAGTTTCAATCCCTTTTCATGAGCGAATTTCTGGAGGATTTCCAAATCGAATCCTACCAGTGTATCTTTCCCTGCATGAAAACTGAGCCGGTTATATTCGGTTACAGCACGCAGGTATCCTGATTCCCGGATTTCTGTATAATCCCGGGGGGTAAAGGAAGGAGAAGCGGCAGGAGATTCTTGATGGGTATTAACCCCAATCAGAACTGCTACAATGGCAATGCTTCCCAACAAATAATGAAATTTTCTTCGTTTCATGACTTTAATCAAAGAAATTCCAGGAGATTCCAAATTTCAGAATCCGTGGGTTTAGCGGATAGTGTGGAGCCAGGAAGTAACTCTTTTCTCCGGTTCCTTGAATCAGATTATACATCTGGACAAAGATACGGGTACGTTTCAAATGTAGGTTGATGTAACCGTTTACAAGAGGATAACCTCCCAATTTGTAGCGTGTTTCCGGATTCTGTAAATAGAATTGTCCGATGGCCGGAGCATAGTCTGGAGCATAATATTGGGTGAAGTAACGTACATCGGCTCCCATTTCAATATTCAATACCTTTTTAGCGAGAGCAAATTCCAGATAAAGATTGTGATAAAGTACCAGTTCCGGTAAGGGAAGTACGTTTTCATCACTTGATTTCTGGTAGGTTACTTCATTGTCCAAATGCAGGATACCCAGTTTGAAATCCTGTTTCAGTGTAGCACTGAACACCTGAATGTTATCCGACTGTTGTCTGACGATTACATCGTTCTTGTAAGTAGCAGGTGTTGTCTCCGTCGCTTCTGTGGCCAATACAGACGCGTTGTCAAGATACGTATAGTTCTTGATATTCTCTACACCGGCAGATAGCTGGGTTTTCCAGCGGTCGATGGTCAGTTTTCCCTGTATACGGGTACGCATAATTTTCGATAAATCGTTGTTGTCCCACCAATAGTGTTTCGAATGGAAGTGGCGGAAATAGAATATCGGTTGTTCATTCTTGATATATGCGTTTACATCCAGCCGGACGGTATCATTAAACAGTCGGAAGTTGAGGTCACCTTTTCCTTCTATCGTGAATTGGCCGATGTCTTCGCCTGTCAAAGCTATTTCTCCCAATACGTTGTAGTGCAAGGTACGGCCTTGTTCTTTGATTAGCTGTCCTCCTACGGATAGAACATTTTCTTTATAGTTAATCGGCATCCGGGCATCCGGTTGGCCAGGCACGGTGTCTGTCAGTGTGAACTGGCGGTGTTCGAAGCTGGCGAAAGCGGTAAGTCCGGCCTTAGCCCACTTGTTGAATCCTTCGCGCAGCGAGATACCTACTGTATTTTTGATGGACAGGTACTTGGTGACATCGGTCGAATCGTTTCCTAAATAATTATTGGCGAAGTACTCCTGATTCTGTGCGTCATCATAGGAAATGTATTTTCTTCGGTTATGGTCAATTTTGATGGTATGAATAAAGCTGGTTACAGGAACGAATCTTTTCTTTTCGATGGTATCTCCTTCCTCCTGAAAATCTTCATAGAACCCCAGGTTATAACGTTGGGTCAGAAAGGCATGGTATCCGGTATTGTGGTTCCAGATATCGCCCAGGTTGGTCGGCATGTCATAGGTGTTATATGATTTTTTACCTTCATTCATGTCCAACGGATGTGTCACATAACGGTCGTCTGTCAAACCTCCGTTTTCGGCCACTTTCAAGTTATCGTTGATAAAGTTGAAGTGCATGTCGTACTTATCTCCCTGGTAATAGGCAAACAGATTTCCGTTGAACAATGCAGTTGACTGGTTGGCGTATTTGCCACGGCCATAAGTATAGTCGATATCGAATCCGAATCCTAACCGTTTGTTTACATTTACTGCGAAATATGCTTTAAAACGCTCTTCTCCGTATCTTCCGTCACCTTGTTTATAGTATGTCAGGTTGGTAAAAGGAGATTTGGTGTTGGTGTATACCACATCGCTGGCGCCTTTTACGGTGAAGTCATACGGATCTGTAAAGAATTCCTGTGAAGCGCTTTTACGTTCGAAGAATACATGCGAAATTCGTGGGGCACCCAAGTTTCCAAGATAGGTGTAATGCCCAGTCGGCCCTCCGGTATCATTAGTATTCTGGAAAGCATGTTGTATGGTGTCTACCGGAGTCTCTATGATGTTTCCAAACCGTTCATCCACCCTCCACGAGTTCAGTCCGATAGGGATGGTACTGGCATCGTTGACGGCTGTTGTGTCAATCGGATTCCCGTTTCGGTCGTAACGGTTTGAGTCTGTTCCGGAAGCTGAAGTTCCGAATTGGCTAATCGTGTTCTGTCCGAAAGTATGGTTGCACAGAACTATCAGTAGAGTCAGTATAAAAATCTTTCGTATCATGGAAGCAAAGATACAACAATAAACGAGACGAAGTACAGATTGAGAAAAGAATGTTGCAGATTAATGGTTCCAAACGGCAGGTAACACCTTCACATAGAAGAATGAATGTAAAATAAATCCCGCCAGGAAAGTTTCCTGACGGGATGAAAAGTCTGTTTGATGATGTTTGCGTCAGACTTCCTTAATGATTTCCATACCGATTTTGATGGCTTCTTCGTTCATCGGAATCAGGTGATGGTGACGTTCCGGTAATGTCTTGCGCAGTGCCTTGACAACGCTTTCTATAGAAACAATGGGACGGATTTTTAAAAGACCACCTAATACAATCATGTTGAAAGTCTTGGCCATTTTCCGTTCGTTTGCTTCATCCATCGCATCGATGCGGTATATTTTGATATCTTTTCGGGTAGGTGGATTGATGATACCGTATCCGTCGTATATCAGAACCCCACCTGGTTTTATCTTATTTTCGAATTTAGCCAATGAAGGTTGGTTCAAAATGATGGCTGTATCGTATTTGCTCAGAATCGGAGAAGAGATACGTTCATCACTTACGATGACAGTTACGTTGGCGGTTCCACCACGCTGTTCCGGTCCATAAGCTGGCATCCAAGTCACTTCTTTTTCTTCCATCAGTCCGGAGTACGCCAGAATCTTACCCATAGACAGAACTCCTTGTCCGCCGAAGCCGGCTATAATAATTTCTTCTTTCATACGCTATAGGAGTTAGATTGCTTATTTGATGTCTGTAGTGTCTTTCAAATCGCCCAACGGATAGAAAGGAAACATGTTCTCTTCCATCCATTTGTTTGCCTTTTCCGGTGTCATTTTCCAGCCGGAACTGCAGGTAGAAACGATTTCTACCAGACTTGCCCCTTTTTTCTGCATAGAGCATTCAAAGGCTTTACGGATAGCTTTTTTGGCCTTACGGATAGATGCGACGTTTTGTACAGACTGACGGGTAACGTAGCAGGTACCTTGCAAGGTGGCTGCGATTTCGGTCATTTTCAGCGGATAGCCGTGGATTTCCGGAATACGTCCGTAAGGGCAGGTAGCAGTTTTCATACCTAATAAGGTAGTAGGAGCCATCTGGCCACCAGTCATACCGTAAATGGCATTATTGATGAAGATGATGGTGATGTTTTCTCCGCGGTTCAAGGCATGAATAGATTCTGCTGTACCGATACAAGCCAAGTCTCCATCACCTTGGTAAGTGAATACCAGCCGGTCCGGCCACAAGCGTTTGATGGCTGAGGCCAGGGCAGGAGCACGTCCATGTGCTGCTTCCTGACAGTCGATATCCAAGTAGTTGTACATGAATACGGCACAGCCTACCGGACTGATACCGATAGCTTTTTCAGTCAGACCCATTTCATCGATGACTTCGGCTATCAGTTTGTGCACCACGCCGTGACTGCATCCCGGACAATAGTGCATTGAATTATCGTTCATAAGGCGAGGTTTCTGGTATACCAGATTCTCGGGCTTCATGATATCTTCTTTCGTCATAAATTATTTCCTCCTGTTTTAACGTATAAAGAAGCGGAAGACAAATTCCATCATTTTCAGAAAAAGTGAGGCACCACATACATAGAAAAAGAGAGTTTTGTCATCGCCTACCGTAAAATAAAGAATCACGGAAATGAAGGCCCCAATCATGAACAGCACGTTCAGGACGGTTCTTATGCGGTCTATCTGGTCCATGGTTCCGGTATTATTTGATCAGTTTTTCTTTGATAGCTTCAATCACTTCATCCGGATCGGGTACGATTCCTCCCAAACGTCCGAAGTGTTCTACCGGAATCTGGCAGTTGACTGCCAGACG
>URWP01000109.1 GCA_900551645.1 uncultured Bacteroides sp. | reverse complement strand
CAGTCATTGTCATCCGTTCTTCGGCCAATACGCCAATGGATCAGAACTCTCCGGAAGATATCTTTACTTTGGGAGAATACTTAGGCCGTGAACAATACGGTACCCGCCCGTTATTCTACGGACAGACTTATGCTTCCAAACCGGCATTGAAACCTACTGAAGGAGGATGCGTGTACGACGTGGAAGAAGGAGCTCCGGTATACCAGCGGAAAGAAAAGGAACGTCCGGATGAAAAAGACAGCTACGAAATTGTACGTCATAAAACAGAGTATAAATACGCTCAAAACATGTTGTTCCCACGTATGTACAGCGATGCACATGCACAAGCCTACGAAGACTGGCTGGGAGGTATCGAAGGCCGCCAGGTTCCGTACGACCAGTGCGGCGAAATGGTGATGGTAAAGATTCCTACCCAATGGGAAAACATCAAGTTCTTCTTCATCTACCAGTTGAACTACATGTACTGGCGTTATTTCATGTGGAACTTTGCCGGCCGTCAGAACGACATCCAGGGACAAGGCGAGATAGAACACGGTAACTGGATTACAGGTATACCGTTCATCGACAACAAACTGGTAGGCGACCAAAGTCTGCTTCCGAGTGAACTGAAGAACAACAAGGGACACAACGTATTCTACTGTCTGCCGTTGATATTGGGACTCATCGGACTCTTCTGGCAAGCTTACCGGGGAGAAAGAGGTATCCAGCAGTTCTGGGTGGTCTTCTTCCTCTTCTTCATGACCGGTCTGGCCATCGTATTGTACCTGAACCAGACACCGCTGCAGCCGCGTGAACGTGACTACGCATATGCCGGTTCGTTCTATGCCTTTGCTATCTGGATTGGTCTGGGAGTAGCTGCCATCAGCGAATATCTCGGCAAGAAAATGGGTGAAAAACCTGCTGCCATCCTGGCCAGTGTAGTCTGTCTGCTGGTTCCTATCCAGATGGTGAGCCAGACTTGGGACGACCACGACCGCAGCGGACGATATACCTGCCGCGACTTCGGACAGAATTACCTGAACTCTGTACAGGATGAAGGAAATCCGATAATTTTCACCAACGGAGATAACGATACCTTCCCTCTGTGGTACAATCAGGATACCGAAGGAGTACGTACCGATGTACGTGTATGTAACCTGAGCTATCTGCAGACCGACTGGTACATCGACCAGATGAGACGTCCGGCCTATGATTCCCCTTCCGTTCCTATTAACTGGGACCGTATCGATTACGTATCGGGTCATAACGAAGCAGTCTATGTCCGTCCGGAAGCCATGGAAACGGTACTGAACTACTACAAACAGAATCCGGAAGAAGCCAAGAAGGAATTCGGCGACAATCCGTATGAACTGAAGAATATCCTGGCTCACTGGGTACGTGCACCGAAAGACGCAGGTCTGCAGATGATTCCGACCGACAGTATCGTCATCAAACTGGACAAGGAAGCCATCAAACGCTCAGGCATGCTGACACCGGACTCCATTCCGGAATACATGCACATCTTGCTGAAAGGAAAGTCTGTGCTCTACAAGAGTGAACTGATGATGCTGGAAATGCTGGCCAATACCAATTGGGAACGACCGATGTACATGGCCATCACCGTAGGTTCAGACAACCATCTGAATCTGACCGACAACTTCCTGCAGGAAGGTCTGGCTTACCGCATCACACCGTTCAACAATACAGAACTCGGCAGAAGACTTGATTCAGAAAAGATGTATGACAACCTGATGCACAAGTTCAAGTTCGGCGGCATCGACAATCCGGACATCTACCTGGATGAAACCGTATTGCGCATGTGTGATACACACCGCCGCATGTTTGTCCAACTGGCCACCCAACTCATTAAGGAGGGAAAGAAGGACAAGGCATTGGAGGCTTTGGATTATTGTGAGAAAGTCATTCCGAGCACTACGGTACCTCACGATTACATCATGAGCAGCTCGAAGGAAATGGCGGAAGACTACATGCAGTTAGGCCAATATAAGAAGGCAGAAAATATTCTGAACGCATTGGCAAACAACGCTGTGGAATATATCACCTGGTACCTGAGCCTGAATGAATTGCAATTCGCCAACTCATACGAGAACTGTATGCGCTACTTATATATCTTGGACGATGTATGCAAGACACTGTCTCAGATGAAGGGTGAAAACGGAAAAGTGATTGACTCGGCTACTCACTATACAGACAAGTTCAACCAATTGTATAAACTGCTGGAACAACGTGCTGGTGTAGCATCGGCCCAATAAAAACGTCATGTTTATAGAACAACCCCCGCAACTGATACGCCTTCTTTATCCGGACGCCCTTTGGCGGATGGATAAGAAGGTAAAAGCGGTCTATCTGACTTTCGATGACGGACCGATTCCGGAAATTACTCCTTGGGTACTCGACCTGCTGGACAAATATCAGATAAAAGCTACCTTCTTCATGGTAGGTGACAATGTCCGGAAACATCCCAGGGAATATCAGATGGTAGTAGAACGGGGACACCGTATCGGTAACCATACGTTCAACCATATCCGAGGATTCGAATTCCTGAGCAAGAACTATCTTGCCAATACAGACAAAGCGAATGAGTATCTGCATACAGACTTGTTCCGTCCTCCTCACGGTCACATGCGCTGGCCTCAATATTGGATACTGAAACGCAAGTATCGTATCGTGATGTGGGACCTGGTAACACGCGACTACAGTAAAAGGCTGAACGGTCCACAGGTATTCCAGAAAGTCAAACAATATGTCCGGAACGGTTCTATCATCACGTTCCATGACTCTCTGAAGTCTGAACAGAACATGAAATATGCGCTACCACGCTCTATTGAATGGCTGTTGGCACAAGGATATGAATTCAAGGTATTCGATTAATACAGCCCAAATAAAATCGTCACAGAGACCCTGGAAAGGATTTCTGTGACGATTCTATTTTATACAATATGAATACAGGTATCAGTTAGCCAATATTTCGCACAACTCATCCTGAAAAAGACGGGCCTGCCTGCCCTTCAGTACATTCTGATTGATGATGACGAAAGAAAGCCAGTGGCCGTTAATGGCTTTCACATAGCCAGCCAGAGAAGAGACACCGGTTACAGTTCCGGTCTTGGCACGTACATTCCGATAAGCCTTTCCCTTCTTCATCCGATTGGCCAGTGTCCCATCTATCCCAGCTATCGGCAGACAGTCGTAGAAAGGCTGGAACACAGCCGGATGACGGTATGCATAATTCAGGTAACTTAATAATAAATGAGGAGATACATAATTGTACAAAGAAACTCCACTTCCGTCGGCTATACTGAACTGGTCAGGATTCATTCCTGTCAACTCCTTCATATATTTCAAAATACCCGTTTGTCCGTCTGCATTACTTAGAGAACGTTCTTTTCTTGTACAATGCTTGCCTACATGATAAAACAAAGCCTCTGCAGCCAGATTATCACTCTTTTTCAATGTCACTTTCAATACGTCCGTCAAAGGATGAATACAACATACTAACTCCCGGGCCTCTGCCGGACAATCACCATAATCCAGACTATCTACCTGAATTCCACGCTGGCTCAGCTGATAACGGAACGTTTTCAGAAAGAAAGCCTTGGAATTATACAGATTCAATGTTTTTGTCCGCTTGACAGAAATACAACCACTCACCTGAATACGGTTTCCCTGCTCTAGCCAATCGCGTGTAATGACCAGTTTACCGGCTGACGGAGTACGACTGACCGAACGGTTCTCTACCTGATAATAATCGGACAAGGGAGATACCTCTACTGTGCCCTGAAGCCCTTTGGCTGCAGGTTCAACAGTCACCTCTACACATCCCCTGTTCAACATCAACGGAGACAAATAAGGTTGGAATGAATAGGGTGTGTCGTCCCACGACCATCCCGGCCCCCAATACACTGAATCCATCAGCGATACATCTCCTATCAGTTTCCCTTCTATCCGACGGATGCCCTTTTCTGCCAACGTATCGGAAAACCGTTCCAGATCTTTTTCCATAAATACCGGATCGAAAGCACCGATTACGTACACATCGCCTTTCAGAATACTGTCTTTTACTTCTCCTGTATAAGCTACCTGTGTAACGAAAGGATAATCGGTTCCTAACGTTGCCAATGCCGTGACGGAAGTAATGATTTTTTCTGTAGAAGCCGGACGGTACAATTTATCAGCCTGATGGGCAAATACCAGGCTATCGGAGGTCAAATCGTACACCATGACTCCAACTTCTGAAGTTTCCAACAACGAAGACTTGTCCAGGAACTGCCCTAACCGCCCGGTCCAGTTCTGAGCCATTCCGGTCAGCATAGACATTAGCCAACATACAAAGAAAACTCCTATCTGACGTATTTCCATTGATTATTCCAGCTCCTTAAAGATTTCTCCAACGGTAGGATGCGGAAATACATACCGTTTCCATTCGGCATACTTCCGATGATCTTCTATCATCATCCCAGCTGCTACAATCAGTTCGGATGCCGGATTTCCTAACAAATGTACTCCCAACAAACGCCCCTCGTCGTCTACCAACGCTTTACAAACACCATTCGTCCCTTCATTTTCTGCCACAAAACGGCCAGAATACGTCATCGGCAAACGAATAATCCGATATGAAAAACCAGTTATCTGCAAAAATTCTTCACTGGCTCCTACCGAAGCTATTTCCGGATTTGTATAGACCACACTCGGAATAGCACGGTAACTCATGGTATCTGTTTCTCCCAGAATATGGTGAACAGCCACCTCCGCTTCACGGACTGCCGTATGGGCCAACATGGATTTCCCGTTCAAATCACCACATGCATATACACCTGAAACAGAAGTTTCCATATGCTCGTCTACCTTAACCTGATTACGGGCTGTCAGTTCCAGGTTCAGATTCTCCAGACCAAATCCTTTCATAACAGGTCTTCTACCGACACTCATCAATAACTTTTCAGCTTCTACCGTCATCGGACCATCCGGATGTTCAACTCTTATCTGTATATTTCCTTCATTTTCTGTTACTCCAACTACTTTTGCACTCAACAGGAATTTTACCCCCCGTTTAGCATATTCTGTACGCAACAGAGCTGCCAGTTCATGATCAATTCCTCCCAGAATCTCACCCAGCATTTCAATAACTGTCACCTGGACTCCCAGACTATTGAAAAAAGAAGCAAATTCCATTCCTATGACTCCTCCTCCTACAATTGCAAGCGATGCAGGAAGCTCCTTTGCATCCAATGCATTCCGGTGTGTCCAATAATTCACCTGTTCAATTCCTGGTATCTGTGGAATAAATGTTTCGCTCCCCGTACAAATAATCAGTTTCTCACATTGATAAGATTCTGCTCCACACTGGATAGTATGAGAATCTACAATATAAGCTTCGCCCGTAACAATAGTTACTTGGGCAGCCATCAGACGTGCCTTGATTCCCAAGACTAATTTCCGGACTACTTTATTCTTACGGGATACCACTTTCGGCAAATCAACCGAAACATCAGATACCTGTACTGCATATTTGGAAGCATGCTTGGCTGAATCATATATTTTGGCTGAATACAACAAAGTTTTGGTAGGAATACATCCTTCATTCAGGCAGACACCTCCCAAACTGTTCTTTTCGAACAACACAACACTCAATCCCGCTTTTCCAGCCAACTCGGCAGCTGTATATCCTGCAGGACCTCCACCTATTATAGCAACTTGATATTTCATGGATTCAGATTTTATGGTTAATGGATTTTCCGACGAAAAACCTTTTTAGTTTTCTTCTACAAAAATGGCCCGTGGATTCAATTCTTTAGCATAACGCAAAAAACCTTCTTCATCGGCCAAATCAAAACTGATAAATCCTTTGGTATAATAAACCACGATACGACCTCTAAAAAACGCCTTCTTACGCCTTGCTACCCGAATGACTCCATAGGCTTTTACACTGCCACTGAAACCTCTTTTCAACCAGATATCTCCGTTCTCCTGAACTTGTACCTTAGCCAAAAGCTCATCTATCAACAACAAAACTGGAAAAATAATCGGAATAAGACCGTAATAGCTATCTGTACTCCAAGCCACTAAAATGAAAGCGAAAATCACGATAATAACTCCTATCCATACTCTGGGAGGAGTTCGTTTAATTTTAAAGTTTCGTACCATAAATATTGAAATGAGTTAAATATCGATTTGAATCTGACTGTTTCGCTTCAACAGCCAATGAATGAAATCATCCGGATTCTGTGGTGCAATCAACACCGAAGCTGTACCATTCCCCGATTTCTTCTCACAAATAATCTCTAATCGGTCAAACGAAAGAGCCGGTGCCCAAAAAACCAGTGAACGGACTTTCCGAATACGAACAATGCGCTCCAGTTCAATAGTAGAATTTCTTACAAAACGCCCGGTTTCTATCCGAAGGTGATTGTCAGCAGAAATAATATAGCGTGTATGAATAAGCATTTCTATTTCGAAAACAACACAGACAGCCAATATCAGCATCATCAGTGTATGATGTTCCCAGAAGAAATAAAACAAAAAGCCGGAAGTAGCAGCTATCAACAACCAATACCACCAACCGATACGAGGATGAAAGATTCTATCCATAGATTATAAGACTTTATTTTCCGTGAAGTTATATAAAATCTGAGGAAATCAAATAAAGAATGCCCATTTTTTTATAAAATGTGCAATTTCTACAGACTTATCTACGTAAAAAAAAAGTTGTATGAATAAATATCGGATAATTTTTTTGTAGTTTTGTAATATATATACACACACTATGATAAGGAAATTCGATTTTCTCGTTATCGGTTCAGGAATTGCCGGAATGAGCTTTGCGCTGAAAGTTGCGCATAAAGGTTCGGTTGCACTGATATGCAAAGCCGGACTGGAAGAAGCAAATACTTACTATGCACAAGGAGGTATTGCCTCTGTAACAAATCTGAAAGTAGACGACTTCGAAAAACATATCCACGATACCATGGTAGCAGGTGACTGGATAAGTGATCCAGCCGCCGTAGAAAAAGTTGTGAAGAATGCTCCTGCCCAAATTGAAGAATTAATCAAATGGGGAGTGGACTTCGACAAGAAGGAAAACGGAGAATTTGACTTGCATCGGGAAGGCGGACATTCTGAGTTCCGAATCCTTCATCACAAGGACAATACCGGTGCAGAAATTCAAACAAGCCTGATTGAAACAGTTAAAAAACACCCTAACATTACGGTATTCAGCAACTTCTATGCAGTAGAAATCATTACCCAACATCATCAGGGAATTATCGTCACCCGTCATACACCAGGAATCAAATGTTTTGGAGCCTATGTACTGAACGAAGCTACCGGTGAAGTAGATACTTTCCTTTCCAAAGTAACTGTAATGGCTACAGGAGGGTGTGAAGCTGTATACAATCATACAACAAACCCATTGGTAGCTACAGGCGACGGCATCGCCATGGTTTACCGTGCCAAAGGTGTAGTAAAAGACATGGAATTTATCCAATTCCACCCTACAGCATTATATCACCCGGGAGACCGCCCTAGCTTCCTGATAACAGAAGCCATGCGAGGATATGGTGCTGTACTGAAAAATCTTGCCGGAGAAGAATTCATGCAGAAATATGACCCACGTCTGTCACTTGCTCCACGAGACATTGTAGCAAGAGCAATCGACAGCGAAATGAAACTACGTGGAGAAGACCATGTATACCTGGATGTAACACACAAAGATCCGGAAGAAACCAAGAAGCATTTCCCAAATATCTACAAGAAATGTCTGAGCCTAGGAATTGATATTACCAAAGACTATATTCCAGTAGCACCAGCTGCACATTATCTGTGCGGAGGTATCAAAGTAGACTTAGACGGACAATCCAGCATCAAACGGCTATATGCTATCGGTGAATGTTCATGCACTGGTCTGCATGGAGGAAATCGTTTAGCTTCAAATTCATTGATTGAAGCTGTGGTATATGCCGATGCAGCCGCTAAACACGCTATCAGTGTTCTAGACCGCTACGATTTTAATGAAGATATTCCTGAATGGAATGCTGAAGGAACTATATCAAATGAAGAACGTATTCTGATTACCCAAAGCATGAAGGAAGTCAATCAGATTATGGAAGCCTATGTAGGCATCGTACGAAGCAATCTCCGACTCGTTCGTGCCTGGAACAGGCTGGACATACTCTATGAAGAAACAGAACGCTTATTTAAGCGCGTAAAGGCTTCTCGCGAGATTTGTGAATTGCGTAATATGATTAATGTGGGATATCTGATCACCAGACAAGCTATGGAACGCAAAGAAAGCCGTGGATTGCACTATACTATCGATTATCCACATCATGCACAGCAAGAATAAAAAATATTCTCTCTAGACTGAAAATAAATGCCTGCTAGAAAAATGTTTTTGAATTTTTCTAGCAGGCGTTTTTATAATCTCAAGTCAATAGACATTTATTCCCAAACATTATTTTTTAGCCAATCAGAAGGCCTGTCCTTTACTCCTCTGAATTATGATTTGAAGTACTTGATTTTTCCATTAAATGATTCGAAAGCAGCATTAATTGAACAGTCTATCAATGAAGTTAACAATTTCCTAATCCATTTGTTACGTTGACTCTTATATAATGCCCTTGGCCCCTTTCCGTCAGGGTATAAAAAAAGCCCCGG
>URWP01000108.1 GCA_900551645.1 uncultured Bacteroides sp. | reverse complement strand
AAAAAATGAGGGTGCATCATTTTGACACACCCTCATCTCTTTTTTATATCTGAATACAGATAGATTTTATTGACGGTTTTTTAGAATGTCAGCAGTATCCATTGCAATCATCAGTTCTTCATCAGTCGGGATAACCAAGACTTTGACTTTAGAGTCGTCTGTAGAAACGATGGCTTCTTTTCCACGTACCTTATTCTTTTCCATGTCTATTTCTACACCCAGATAGCCTAAGGTCTTGCATACGCCGGAGCGAGCGGTTGTCTGATTTTCCCCTACACCACCGGTAAATACGATGAGGTCTACCCCGTTCATGGCAGCTGCATAGGCACCGATGTATTTGGTGATGCGGTAGAAGTACATGTTTTCACACAAGATGGCACGTTCTTCTCTGCGGGCTACAGCATCTTCCAGCTCGCGCATATCGCTTGATTTTTCAAAGATACCCAGCACACCACTCTTCTTATTGAGCAGGGTAGAAAGTTCGTCTGCATTCAGACCTTCTTTTTTCATGATGTAAGTCAGTGCACCTGCATCAATGTCACCTGAGCGGGTACCCATCATCAGACCTTCCAATGGAGTCAGTCCCATAGATGTATCAATACATTTTCCGTCCTTGATGGCAGCTACAGAAGCACCATTACCGATGTGGCAGGTAATGATACGTGTACCTTCCTGCGGGATATTCAGGTATTCACACACACGTTTGGAAACATAACGGTGAGAAGTTCCGTGGAAGCCGTAACGGCGGATGCCATATTTCTCGTAATAACTGTATGGAAGTGCATACAAGTAGGCATAGTCAGGCATGGTCTGATGGAAAGCTGTATCGAATACAGCAATCTGTGGCAATTCGGGCAACAGCTTTTGTACGGCATAGATACCTTTCAGATTAGCCGGGTTGTGTAACGGACCAAGGTCGCAGCATTCTTCGATAGCGTTGATTACATCTTGGTCAATCAGTACAGAAGCGCTGAATTTGCTGCCTCCGTGTAATACACGGTGTCCTACCGCATTGATTTCATGCAGACTCTTTACGATACCATATTCCGGACTGGTAAGGATTTCGAAGATAAACTGTACACCGGCATCGTGTTCCTGGATGTCACGTTCGATGATTTTCTTTTCGCCGTTTGGCAAAGTAAGTTTCAGAAATGAGCCGGGCAGACCGATTTTTTCGATACCTCCTTGAGCCAGGACTTGTTTTGTAGTCATCTCGAATACTTTGTACTTGATGGATGAACTACCGCAGTTGAGTACTAATATTTTCATATGGGTTGATGTGTGTTTTTATAATAAAAATGGAAAGGCACAAAGGATATTCACCCGTCTTTTTTCAGTTGTTTATCCTTTGTGTCTTTTTTATCGTTGAGAAATAATCATCTGAATGGATTATTCTTGTGCTTTAGCGGCGATAGCCTGATTAGCTGTAATGGCAATCATCTTGTATACATCATCGATGCAGCAACCGCGTGAAAGGTCGTTTACCGGACGGGCGATACCTTGCAGAATTGGACCGATGGCGGTTGCATGGCCCAGACGTTCTACCAGTTTGTAGGAGATATTACCTACTTCCAGGCAAGGTACTACCAATACGTTGGCTTTACCTGCGATCTCTGAACCTGGAGCTTTGCTGGAACCGATTCTTGGAACCAAAGCGGCATCGGCCTGCATTTCACCATCTATCTTCAGAGCCGGATCCATTTCCTTAGCGATACGCAAAGCTTCTACTACTTTGTCTACTACTTCATGTTTGGCTGAACCTTTGGTAGAGAAACTCAACATGGCTACACGTGGGTCGATTCCGGCTACAGCCTGAGCTGTACGGGCTGTACATACGGCAATCTGTGCTAACTGTGAAGCGTCGGGTACCGGAGTTACAGCTACGTCACCCATAACAATAACACCGTTTTCGCCACATTCAGGAGCGTGTGTCAGCATCAGCATGGCACCTGATACGCAGGTGATACCTGGAGAAGTCTTGATAATCTGCAGAGCAGGACGTAATACATTACCTGTTGTATTACGTGCGCCGGCCAACTGTCCGTCAGCATCGCCGGCCTTGATAATCAGACAGCCCAGATATAACGGGTCGAGAACCAGTTTGCGGGCTTCTTCGATTGTCATGCCTTTTTTCTTACGGAGTTCACACAATAACTGTGCATATTCTTCTTTCTTCGGATGATTTTCCGGGTCAATGATAGTAGCTTTGTGGATATTACCTAAGCCCCATTCCTTGGCCAGGTTCATGATTTCATCGGGATTACCCAAGAGAATCAGGTCTGCAACACCGTCTGTCAATATCTGATTGGCAGCTTTCAAGGTACGTTCTTCTGTTCCTTCCGGAAGAACGATGCGCTGTTTGTTCGCTTTAGCGCGTTCGACGATTTGACTAATTAAATCCATGTTGGTTTATCTTGTTGTTAAAAATTGTCGATAAAAATGTAGAAATATGTAGAAGGTATCTGATACCTTTTTATTACATGCTACAAATGTACTTATTTTTGCAATATGAAGTTTACAAAAGCGGATTTTTTTGCTTTAAAAGATGCAAAAAATAACCGTTAGAGTCTGAGTGAAATAAATTGACAGGATTTTCATCCGGAGTTATTTCTGAAAGTGTAACTTTGCATCCGTTTTCAATATTAATTTTTTAAGGTATGATTCGTCAATGTTCCATCCTTTTCGGATGTTTGGCTTTGGGTGAGCTGATTGTGTATTTGACGGGCATTCATTTGCCTTCCAGCATCATTGGGATGCTGTTGCTTACCCTTTTCTTAAAATTGGGTTGGATTAAGCTGGAGTGGGTACAAGGCTTGTCCGATTTCCTGGTTGCTAATCTAGGTTTCTTTTTTGTTCCTTCGGGAGTGGCGCTGATGCTTTATTTTGACATCATCACCGCCGAGTTTTGGCCGATAGTTATTGCCACACTGGTAAGTACCGTATTGGTGTTGGTCGTTACAGGTTGGGTACATCAATTGGTTCGTAAGTATGGATTTTTTAGAAAATAAGTTTTTTTTGCTGGCCATTACGTTTGGCTTCTTTTTTCTGTCGAAAGTGTTACAGAAGAAAACCGGATGGGTGCTGTTGAATCCTATTTTGGTGGCGATTGCTCTGTTGATTTGTTTCCTGAAATTCACAGGCGTGTCTTATGAAAAATATTCTGAAGCCGGTTCTTTGGTCGAATTTTGGTTGAAGCCGGCTGTAGTAGCTTTGGGAGTTCCTTTATATCTGCAGTTACGGATGATTAAAAAGCAATTGATGCCTATTATTGTTTCTCAGTTGGCAGGGTGTATTGTCGGACTTGTAGCTGTTACAGTTATTGCTAAATTGATGGGGGCTTCTCCGCAAGTTATCATGTCGTTGGCACCGAAGTCTGTGACTACGCCGATAGCTATGGAAGTATCAAATGCGGTGGGAGGATTTCCTTCCCTGACGGCTGCCGTAGTGATTGTAGTTGGTCTGTTCGGGGCTATCTGTGGTTTTAAAGTGCTGCAGGTAGGTCATGTAGGGAGTCCCATTGCACAGGGATTGTCGATGGGGACTGCTTCGCATGCGGTAGGTACCAGTCGGGCTATGGAAGTAAGCGGGAAATATGGAGCTTATGCCAGCTTGGGGCTTACCCTGAACGGTATTCTGACAGCTCTGCTAGCTCCGACTATTTTACATCTGTTGGGCTTATATTGATACGAAAAACAGTGATAAATCTGATAGCTGGTAGTTAGTTGTAGTTTAACAGATATGGGCTTGTCCTGGTTTGTTGACTCCAATGGACTATGTATAGAAGATGTGAGTTATCAACAGGATGTTAACAACCTGTTGATAACTCTGTATGTATATTGTAAATCAGATGAATATATCTGTCTAAAACCCTACTCATGACTATTCCTGATATTGCTATGAACGGGGTTATAAACATTGAAATATTCTGTAAATGTCTCTTAGAAACGAAAATGTAATGGTCCGCTATCGGTTAGAGAGGTGTTTGTTAGTAGTGAAGCCGGAGATGTTTGTACCTGAGTATTTTGTGTAAATAATCAGAAAGATGAATTGATAATGAAGAAGTTGACCAGTGAATATATTTTTACGAATCTGTTGTTGAATTAATTTTGCGAATCGCTGTCGTTGGTCAGCATACGTTCCAGTTCTTCGGCGGTCAGTTTCAAGTAAAACTCTCCTTTGTAGGCAATGGAGATACCTCCTGTCTCTTCGGAAACAATGATGGTCATGGCATCGGTCTCCTGTGAAATTCCCAAGGCAGCCCGATGGCGAAGTCCCAGTTCCTTAGGAATATTCAAGTTGTGCGATACGGGAAGAATACATCCTGCAGCTTTGATACGTTTGTTGCTGATGACCATTGCTCCGTCGTGTAGCGGACTGTTCTTGAAAAAGATATTTTCGATGAGGCGCTGGTTGATGTTTGCGTCAATGATATCTCCTGTGCGGACCACTTCGTCCAGTGGTAATCCTCGTTCGATGACAATCAAGGCTCCTACTTTCCCCTTGCTCATATTCAGGCAAGCCATGACGATCGGCATAATGTCTTCCTTGTCGTTTGTATCCTTCTTGTTGCCTTTCAGAAAGCGGAAGAGGCTGCTGCTCCGGTGGCGTGACCCCAGCGTCAGTAAAAAATGGCGAATTTCATCTTGGAACAGTACAATCAAGGCGATGACTCCCACGCTTACCAGTTTGTCGAAAATGGAACCTAACAGACGCATTTGCAGCACCTGCGAGACGATGACCCAGATAACGATGAATACCAGAATACCGATAAAAATGTTGATGGAACCTGATGATTTCATCAGCTTGTACGTCTTGTAGAGTAGGAACGCTACCAGCAGAATGTCGAGTATGTCTTTCAGACTGAGAATGTTGATATCAAAAGTCATGGTCTATAGTTTGTAAACAGGTTAGTCTTCCGTGGGTTTCAGCCCTTTCATGGCAGCATAAATCTTTACGGCTTCTGTGGCTGCTTTCACATCGTGGACACGCAGAATATCTGCTCCTCTATCCAATGCCAAAGTGTTGATGACGGTAGTGCCGTTCAGTGCATCTTCCGGGCCTCCACCCAATAATTTGTATATCATTGATTTCCGTGAAACTCCTACCAGTAGGGGCTGCTCAAAAATCCGGAACTCACCCAGTTTGTCCAACAATTCATAATTATGCTCCAAAGTTTTTCCAAATCCGAATCCAGGGTCGATAATCATGTCTTTAGCTCCCAAATCACGGAGTTGCTGTATCTTTCGGGAAAAGTACCAAAGGACTTCTTTCAGTAGATTGTCGTAATGAGGTGCTTGCTGCATGGTCTGTGGAGTACCTTGCATGTGCATAAGGATATAAGGCACTCCCAGTCTGGCGACAGTCTGAAACATAGCTGCATCCATTTCGCCGGCAGAAATGTCGTTGATGATGGCGACTCCATATTCTTCTACGCACATGCGTGCTACATCTGCACGAAACGTATCAACCGAAATGACCGCATCTGGTTTTTCTCGCAAAATAATCCGTAAACCTTTCCGTAGCCGTTCCATCTCTTCTTGAGCGGAAATATGTTCTGCATTCGAACGTGAAGAGTAAGCGCCTACATCGATGATGCTTCCTCCTTCTTCACAGATCTGAAGGGTGCGGGTTATTATTTCCGTTTCGCTTTGTTTCCGGCTGTCAGCATAGAAAGAATCAGGAGTGAGATTCAGAATCCCCATGACTTGCGGATACGACAAGTCCATCAGCCGTCCGTTTACATTGATGTATTTGGTAAATGTCTTTTTCATGATACGGTCTTCTTGGCGCTGCAAATGTACATACAATAATTTGTTTTTTACGCTTTCGTGAATGATTTTTCAGTTATCTTTGCTTGCTCCTTAAGGTGTGTCTGTCCTTTGAAGTGAAGACAGATATCCGTTATCGGAGTGGAAATGAATAAAAAGAACTAATCAGTTAAGAACAGACAATGGAAATCTCAACTTTGTATGCATGTTTTCTGGAATGTCAAGGAGTTACGACAGACACCCGTAATTGTCCGGCCGGCTCCCTGTTTATTGCCTTGAAGGGGGCTTCGTTTGATGGAAACCGGTTTGCGGCTCAGGCGCTGGCGCAGGGGTGTCGGTATGCGGTAGTAGATAATCCGGATTATGCCGGTACGGACAGCCGTATTCTTTTGGTGGACAATTGCCTGAAGACTTTGCAACAGTTGGCCAATTATCATCGCCGGAAATTGGGTACCCGTATCATTGGTATAACGGGCACTAACGGAAAGACTACAACCAAAGAGTTGGTATCTGCCGTTCTGAAACAGAAATATAATCTGCTGTATACACAAGGAAATCTGAATAACCATATCGGTGTACCTCTTACTTTGTTGCGCCTGACATCGGAACATGAACTGGCTGTGGTAGAGATGGGGGCCAATCATCCGGGGGAAATCAAGGCACTGGTACAAATAGCCGAACCGGATTATGGTATTATTACTAATGTAGGTAAAGCGCACCTGGAAGGTTTCGGCTCATTCGAGGGAGTAATCCGTACCAAAGGAGAATTGTACGATTATTTACGCGGTAAAGACGATTCTGTCGTTTTCCTGCATCATGAGAATCCGTACCTGAATGGCATTGCTCAAGGATTGGCGTGCATACGTTATGGCCAGACTCCAGGGTTGTTTGTGAGCGGACAGTTGACAGGTTGTTCTCCATTCCTGGCATTTGACTGGACGGCTGCCGGTGAGACTCATTCTGTACAGACTCACCTTATCGGTTCGTATAATTTGGATAATGCGCTGGCAGCAGCAGCTATCGGAACTTATTTCGGAGTTAGTGCGACACAGGTTTGTCAGGCTTTGGCAGATTATGTACCTCAGAATAACCGTTCTCAGTTGGTAGATACTGGTCGGAACAGGCTGATTGTAGATGCCTACAATGCCAACCCCACCAGCATGATGGCTGCATTGAAGAATTTCTGCCAATTGGAGGCTGCTCATAAAATGGTAATTTTGGGTGATATGAAGGAGTTGGGAACGGGAAGCCTGGAAGAACACCGGAAAATAATAGACTTTGTGGATGGATGCGGATTCGAACGTGTTTTACTGGTAGGAAGTGAGTTCGCGGCTGCGACTTCTCATTATGAGCATTTTGCCGATGTGGATGCTGTGATTGCTGACTTGGAATCCCATCGTCCGGAAAAGTATTTTATTTTGGTAAAAGGTTCTAACAGTATGAAATTGAGCCGACTCCCGGAATATCTTTAAATTTCCTAGATTCCTTTAGAAGGAATATCCTGGTTATCAGTATACTATAATTGTTCGGAAAATGTCTTCACGTTTTAGTCAAAACGTGAGTTCGTTTTGTATGATACGTTCTCATGTTCGAGACGAAATGTGAAGATGTTTTCTGTTTCCTGTCCGCCCGTTTGTTGGTACGATAAAAAAATATTACAATCTGATTGTTTGGTCAGAGTGGAAACATTTTTCATACTATAGAGGATACAGTCTCGAAGCGTACGGAATATTCTGGCTGATTTATTATCTTTGTCTCAGATTTTGTTCACATTCGTCTTTTCATTCTTGATTGTTCATGGCTTTCTGACAGACATTTCAGTCAATGTGCCGGAAGGGGAGGTGAAAACGGCTGAGAATGAATGTTATGAATTATATATGAATCTATTTTTACTATGGAAAAAACACTGGAGAAACACGGACGCGTAGATGTGGTAGACGTATTGCGTGGGCTGGCAGTTATGGGGATTATTCTTCTGCATTCTATCGAACATTTCAATTTTTATTCGTATCCTGATACGGCAGGACGTAGCGTCTGGCTTGCTTTTTCAGACAAGGCTATTTGGGATGGGCTTTTTTTCTTGCTGGGAGGTAAGGCATACGCTGTTTTTGCCTTATTATTCGGATTCAGCTTTTTTATCCAATATGATAACCAGCGTTTGCGTGGACGTGATTTCCGGCTTCGTTTTTGTTGGCGGCTTGTCCTGTTGTTCCTGATTGGAAATCTGAACGCTTCTTTTTTTACGGGAGAGGTGTTGGTGTTATATTCGTTGGTAGGTTTTATTTTGCCGTTGACTTGCCGGTTGAAGGATAAGGTGGTTTTCTGGCTGGCTTGTCTGTTGTTGATTCAGCCTTTGCCTCTTTATTATACCATTCGGGCCTGTGTCGATTCTTCGTTTGTGGTTCCGACTTTGCCTACGGGAAGTTTCTGGAGCGCTACTTCCGAAGCTCAGGCGCATGGAACATTCTTACAGACTCTTAAAGTGAATCTGTGGGAGGGACAGTTGTTCAGTCTGGCATGGGCCTGGGATAATGGTCGGGTATTCCAGACCGCTGCTCTTTTCCTGTTTGGCTATCTGGCCGGTCGGAAAGGTTTGTTCCTGAAAGAGAATCTGAAGATATGGAATAAGGTGTTGTGCGGCTCCCTTGTAGCTTTCTTCCCGTTATATGGCTTGGGGAACATGCTTCCGGCTTTTGTGGATAATCCTTCTTTGCGTACTCCTTTACTGCTGATTATTACTTCACTCTCCAAATTCTCTTTCATGTTGTTGCTGGTTTCGGCTGTTATTTCGGCTTTTTACCGGACCAATCTGCATCGTCTGTTATTACAGATTATTCCTTATGGCAAGATGAGTCTGACGAATTATATCACACAAAGCATCATCGGTTCGATGTTGTTCTATAAGTAAGCATACTATTTTCCGCTACGACAATTTTATCGGCTGTTTTTCAGCCGATAA